>DASRMG010000225.1:0-21510 GCA_035648035.1 Desulfosporosinus sp.
TACCAAGGACAGCCGCAAGGCCCACGTCCAGGATTCCAAGGACAGCCGCAAGGCCCACGTCCAGGATTCCAAGGACAGCCGCAAGGCCCACGTCCGGGTTATCAAGGACAGCCGCAAGGCCCACGTCCGGGTTATCAAGGACAGCCGCAAGGCCCACGTCCAGGATTCCAAGGACAGCCGCAAGGCCCACGTCCAGGATTCCAAGGACAGCCACAAGGTGCTCGTCCAGGCTATCAAGGACAGTCGCAGGGAGCTCGCCCAGGAATGCCCGCACGAGCTGGTGCAAGTACTCCAACGACTCCAACGATCATTGAGCAACCCAAGCGTCAGCCACCGGCTACTAAGAAAGCCCAAGACAAAGCCTATGAACGGAAACGTGAATTAGAAAAGGAAAAAGAAAACGCGATGCGTCAACCACATCGACGTTTCCAGAAGCGTCCTAAAAAAGAAGTCAGGGACACAAAACCCAAACACATTGTGATTCAGGAATCGATCTCAGTACAAGATCTTGCGGCTAAAATGGGCCGTAAGGCGGGAGAAATTATCAAGCAACTTATGGTTCTGGGTGTCATGGCTACCATTAATCAGGAATTGGACGCGGAAACCGCAACCATTCTTGCTGGTGAGCTGGGTGTTACCGTTGAGGTAAAAGCTGAGAAATCAATGGCTGTTATTGAGGAAATTCCCGATGACCCTGAGGACCTGATTTTCCGCCCTCCAGTCGTTACAGTAATGGGACATGTTGATCATGGAAAAACGTCTCTTTTGGATTGCATCCGTACCACGCTTGTGACGGCTTCGGAGGCTGGTGGAATTACACAGCATATCGGGGCATATCAAGTTGAAGTCAACGGTCAAAAAATTACATTCCTGGATACACCAGGACATGAGGCCTTCACAGCAATGCGTGCTCGAGGTGCCCAAGTCACGGATATCGCAGTCTTAGTGGTAGCGGCGGATGATGGAGTTATGCCTCAGACTATTGAAGCGATTAATCACGCTAAAGCGGCTGATGTTCCTATCATAGTAGCCATTAATAAGATAGATAAAGATAATGCAACCCCAGAAAAAGTTAAACAAGAACTGACAGAGTACGGTCTTGTGGTGGAGGAATGGGGCGGAGAAACGATTGCCGTTCCTGTATCTGCAAAAGGTAATCTGGGCATAGATAAACTACTGGAAATGATTCTGCTGGTTGCAGAAGTTCGAGATTTCAAGGCCAACCCGAAACGTTCAGCCGCAGGTACCGTGATCGAAGCTGAATTGGATAAGGGTAAGGGACCCGTGGCAACGGTTCTTGTTTCCAAGGGTACGCTCAATATTGGAGATATGGCTGTAGCGGGCTGTGCCTTTGGTCGAATTAAGGCTATGGTGGATGATACAGGGCGCCGTGTTAAAAAAGCAGGACCCTCCATGCCGGTTGAAGTTCAAGGATTATCCGAAGTGCCTGAGGCGGGAGAAGCTTTCTATGTTGTCGCAGACGACAAATTGGCTCGACAAATAACCTCTGCACGTATTGCAGTTCGTAAAGTAGAAGAATCCAAAAAAACCGTCTTTAAAGTTAGCTTAGAGGACCTTTTTGATAAGATCAAAGAGGGCGAAATTAAAGAATTAAACATTATTATCAAAGGAGACGTTCAAGGTTCTGTAGAGGCCTTGAAGCAGTCACTCCTTCGGCTCTCCACCGACGAGGTACGCGTCAATCCTATTCACGGTGGTGTAGGTGCAATTAATAGAAATGATATCATGCTGGCTTCAGCTTCAAATGCTATTATTATTGGCTTTAATGTTCGGCCAGACTCTAATACGAAGACCACAGCTGAACAAGAGGGCGTTGATCTGCGTTTGTATCGCGTCATCTATGATGCCATTGAAGATGTCAAGGCGGCCATGACGGGTTTATTAGATCCTGAGTTCAAAGAGGTCGTTTTAGGTAAAGTGGAAGTTCGTATGGTCTTTAAAGTTCCTAAAGCAGGGACAGTTGCAGGTTGTATGGTGACTGAAGGTAAGATTGTCCGTTCGGCTAAAGTAAGGGTTGTGCGGGATAGTATCGTGATCCATGAAGGGGTCATGGAATCACTCCGACGCTTTAAGGATGATGTTAAAGAGGTTGCTGAGGGTTATGAATGTGGCGTAGGCATCGAAAAATTCAATGACCTTAAAGAAGGCGACACCATTGAAGCGTTTGTCATGGAAGAGGTCAAACGCACACTATAGTAAATCGGCCCTGGAGGGATAAATATGTCAAAACATCGACCTAATCGTTTGGCTGAAACACTCAAAGAAGAAATTTCTCAACTCATCCGAGTGGAGATGAAGGACCCTCGCATCGGATTTGTCACGATAACAAGTGTGGACGTTGCGGGCGATCTGGCTCACGCAAAAGTGTATGTTAGTGTTCTAGGGACTGATGATGAAGGAAAAACATCGCTGGATGTGTTGAATGGAGCAGCGGGGTTTGTACGTAGTGAAATCGCGAAGCGTGTACGACTCCGACATGTTCCAGCCATCGTATTTGTCTATGATCCTTCTATTGAACATGGTGCACACATTTTGAAGTTGTTGAGGGATGTTGGAGTTACGGACGATGCAGGTAAGGATGAATCTCATGAATGATAACAACACACCACAAGACATGGTTGAACTGTTAAGAAAAGCGCCAAAGGTGGCGCTTTTCTCCCATATTTCACCAGATGGAGACTGTACAGGATCCATGTTGGCCATTGGACTAGCACTGGAGAAAATGGGGAAAGAGGTTTCATTTTATAATCCAAATACCGTGCCAAGCTATTTATCGTTTTTACCAGGTTCGTCGCGGATCACTCAGAAGTTTCCTAATCCTCTACCTAAGATGCTCTTGTTTGTGGACTGTACTGATCTGGGGCGCGTTAACCTGTCCCGCTCAGACATATCTGGAGACAGTATTGTGCTGAACTTAGATCACCATATCTCAAATCTGTTTTTTGGTGACTTTAACTGGGTTGATGCACAAGCTAGCGCAGTTGGAGAAGTTGCTTTGAAGCTGATAAACCAGTTAGGTGTAGAACTAGATGGTGACATGGCCACTAATCTCTACACCGCGATTGTGACGGACTCAGGCTGCTTTCAATACAGTAATACCACGGCGCAAACCCATCGGTCGGCAGCTGCCCTCTTAGATTTGGGTGTCGATTTGTCAGGTATACACAATAAGATATTTGATCAAAAGCCCCTCGTCCAGATCAAGTTGCTTCAGTGTGCCCTGGGCGGCATGGAAATCCATGCGGACGGTCAGTTGGCGATGATGAGTTTAGATACCGAAGATTTTCAGAAAAGTGGTGCAGGGCTGGAGTTAAGTGAGGGACTGGTTGACCACGCTCGAAGTATTGTAGGCGTTGAAGTAGCAGTGTTGCTAAAACAGGTGGGTGCTCAGGAGATTAAAGTAGGTCTGCGTTCTAATCTTTGGCTGAATGTGAATGAGATTGCCATTCTGTTCGGAGGCGGAGGACACCAGCGAGCGGCCGGGTGTACTCTTAGATTCCCTATGGTGGAGGCCAAAAAAAGGATCACTACCGCAGTTGAGGAGGCGTTAAGGATTGGAAGGGATCATAAACGTCCTTAAACCACCAGGAATGACATCTTCTGATGTTGTAGTCTGGATGCGAAGAGTGTTAAAAACTAAGAAAATTGGCCACACAGGGACACTTGATCCTGGGGTCGCTGGCGTTTTGCCCCTCTGCGTGGGTAAGGGCACACGATTAGCAGAATACATAACAGAGCAAGGGAAAACATACCTAGCCGAGGTGACGTTTGGAGTTACAACAGATACTCAGGATGCCTTCGGTCAAGTGGTTCAGCGGACTGAACCAGATGTGAAACAAAGTGACTTGGAACGGATCATTCCGAATTTTTTGGGTAAATTACTACAAATACCTCCGATGTTTTCGGCGGTACGTAAAGAAGGAAAGCACCTTTATGAGTATGCTCGCCAGGGGATATCAATTGAGAGAACGCCACGCGAGATCACTATTTATGACTTGAAAATTTTGAAATGGTATGAAACAGAATTTCCCCGAGCTATTCTGGATATTGAGTGCTCAAAAGGGACCTACATAAGGACTATCAGTCACGATCTTGGACAGGTATTGGGCTGCGGTGCACATATGTCTAATTTATTGCGTGTTCGTTCCGGTCCGTTTAAGATCCAGGAGAGTTGGACATTGGAGGAGATTGAAGAGGCGGTACGCGAGTCTAATTATGACTTTCTACTGCCACTGTCGGCAGGAATCAACCTACCACGCGTAGTTTTATCAACGGTTCGTGCTAATGCCTTTCGTCATGGCTTATCTACTAAGCGCGACTTAGTCAAGCTATTAAATATTGAAGATCACAGATCGAATACCCCCTATGTCCAGGTCCTTGAGGACGGGGAGTTGATTGGAATTGGTGCCTGGAGGGAGGAAAGCCTTATCCCTCACAAGGTTTTGGGATGACCCTTCTTAGAACCAATTTTTCTTTGTCGAGTTCCGAGAGTCTCACATCTATTAGGAGGTCAAATCCGTGCAAGTTCGAACAAGTCTCCCTATTAACAAAGAACCGTGTGTATTAGCGTTAGGTAATTTCGACGGAGTACACTTGGGACATCGTCGCTTGCTTGAGCATGGGTTAGGACATGCTATACGTTTAGGCGTGGAGCTTTCTGTACTAATTTTCGAGCCTCACCCACTGAAAGTATTATTTCCGGAGCGTGAGATTAAGCTCTTGTCTACAATCGAGGAGCGTTTGCTCTATCTAGAGACGATTGGCGTTCAAACTGTCTATTTCTTACCATTCACAAGAGAGATGGCAGACACTTCCCCCGAACAATTTGTGGAGAAAATGCTTCTTCCTCTAGGGGTTGTTCAGGTGGTAGTGGGCTTTAATTATTCATTTGGTGCCCAAGGTAGTGGAAATACTGAGTTGCTTCAAGAATTAGGGAAGAAGTATGGTTTTGAAGTGAGTGTACTTCAGGCGCAGATGCTTGGCGAGCAGGTGATTTCATCGAGTAGTATACGTACAGCGTTACTTCACGGAGATATTATTTTAGCTAGCTCGTTGCTAGGACGCCTTCCCTGCCTTCGTGGAACCGTTGTACACGGCGAAGAACGCGGGCGTCAGCTGGGATATCCGACGGCAAATATTCTCCCTTCAAAAGACTATTTAGTACCCAAACGGGGCGTCTATGCGGTGTGGGCCCATCTGGATGGAAAGCGTGTCTCCGGGATGATGAACATTGGCAGGAAACCAACGTTTCATACCGTGTATGCTAACATGGCCGAAATCCATTTCTTTGATTTTACAGGCGATCTGTATGGGAGAGAGATTAAGGTTAACATCGTTGAGCGTTTGCGTGATGAACGTAAATTTGAGGGTGTTAATGAACTCTTGATGCAACTGAAAAAAGACAGTGATCAAGCAGAATCTGTACTGAGTGAAATACTCGTATAGCCTAGAGGCGCGAGGTTACAGGTAAAAGAGCACGATTCATCGTGACGCTTCCTTTACAAGATTATTATCTTTGTGTATACTGTTCATGGAACTGATGTCCCACTGACTCGGCCTGAAGGACTCTCCAACGTCAACCTGGGCAGTAGGGAATTATGAAGAAAATGGAGGAATTTATTATGATGACACCTGAAAGAAAGCAAGAGATTATTCTAAAGCATGCGCAAAAAGAAGGGGACACTGGGTCTCCAGAAGTACAAGTTGCGCTTCTCACGGCACGTATTACGTATTTAACAGAGCATTTTAAGACTCATAAGAAAGACCATCACTCCCGTCGTGGCCTCTTGAAAATGGTTGGTTCGAGACGCGCCTTATTGACATATCTCAAGAATGTTAATTTTGACCGTTATCGTGCGCTGATTGCTGAACTCGGTCTGCGTAAATAATTTAACATGAAAGCATCAGAAGCGGATCACTATGATCCGCTTCTTTCCTATAAGTATCGAAAAAAGTGTTATTCATGCGACTGAATTTTGGAATTAGACGCAAAGTTGATATAATAAGTCCATATTATTCTTTGAGAAGAGTTTTATTATGTAATTTGCAGGAAATAATAAGAATATGTCGAAGAGAATAGTTGATATGAAGGATTGAAAAGTTTTAAGGAGGTTTCATTTTGAAACAGCAAATACTCGAAAAATCTCTCACAGTTGGTGGGAGAGTGATGTCTTTCCAAACAGGAAAGATTGGTAAACAAGCGGGAGGCGCAATTTTTCTTCGCTATGGGGATACGGTGGTTTCTGTGTTTGCTACAGGCAGTGGTGCACCCAGAGCGGGAATTGATTTTTTTCCCTTGACAGTCGAGTTCGAAGAGCGTATGTATGCAGCAGGTAAAATACCAGGCGGATTTATTAAACGTGAAGGCAGGGCAAGTGAAAAGGCTACTTTATCTGCTCGTTTAATTGACCGACCTATTCGTCCGTTATTCCCTCAAGGGTTTCGTAATGAAGTGCAAGTGGTCGCAGAAGTTATGTCTGTGGATCAAGACTGTGCTCCAGATATCACAGCAATCAATGCTGCTTCTGCAGCATTAACTATATCTAACATTCCCTTCGAAGGGCCCGTTGCAGCGGTTACGGTTGGACTTGTTGAAGGCGAATACGTTATAAATCCTACGGTTGAACAAGCTGAAAAAAGCAGTATGATCCTTACAGTAGCAGGGACAGTAGACGCTGTTATGATGGTGGAAGCGAGTGCCCACGAAGTACCTGAGGATCAAGTATTGGAAGCAATTATGTTTGGGCACGCGGAAGTTAAGAAAATTGCGCAGTTTATCTTAGACTATCGTGCTGAGGCTTTCACTCTGGGATTAGCTAAAGAGAAGGACGCCTTTAATAATACTAAAACCGACGATAAAATTGTGCAAGCTGTTAAGATGCATACTTATGAAAAATTAGATCAAGCAGTCCGTGTCGAAGAAAAGAAGTCACGGGAAAGCGCGATCGACGCAGTTAAAGCGGAAGCCTTGACCTATTTTGAAGCGGAGTACCCTGATGATGCTAAAGCCATTAAGGCAGTACTGGAAGACATTGTGCACCTGATTGTTCGCAAGTTGATTACGGATGAACATATTCGCCCGGATGGTCGGAAAGTGGATGAAGTTAGACCGATTAGTGTTGAAGTCGGTATATTACCACGCACTCATGGAACGGGGCTCTTTACGCGGGGTCAAACTCAGGTATTGACGGTGACCACTCTGGGCGCCGCGAGAGATGAACAAATACTTGATGGTTTAGGTCTAGAAAGATCTAAACGTTATATACATCATTATAATTTCCCCCCTTACAGCGTTGGGGAGATTAAAATGATGCGTGGACCATCTCGAAGGGATATAGGGCATGGTGCTTTAGCTGAAAAAGCTTTAAGACCTGTTCTACCGGATGAAACCGAATTTCCTTATACGATTCGTTTGGTTTCTGAGGTCTTGGAATCCAATGGTTCCAGCTCGATGGCGTCAGTTTGTGGTAGTACTCTCTCCATGATGGATGCAGGCGTTCCTCTAAAAGCGCCAGTCGCTGGAATTGCCATGGGACTCATTAAGGAAGGGGATAACATTGCGATCCTAACGGATATCCAAGGCTTAGAAGATCATTTTGGGGATATGGATTTCAAGGTGGCCGGAACGAGCAAAGGAATTACTGCGATGCAGATGGATATTAAGATTAAGGGTGTATCTCGCGAGGTTTTACTGAAAGCCTTAACGCAAGCCAAAGCAGGACGGCTATTTATCTTGGATAAAATGGTTGCTGTCATTGATAAGCCACGTACAAAACTTTCTACTTATGCTCCTGTAATCATCACAGCTCAGATTCATCCAGACAAGATTCGCGATGTAATAGGACCTGGCGGTAAAACAATTAAGAAGATTGTTGAGCAAACAGGCGTGAAGATTGACATCGAGGACGACGGACGCGTCTTTATATCCTCTGTCGGAGGAGATGGCGGAGAACAGGCACTCAAAATTATCCACTCTCTCACTGCGGAAGTAGAAGTCGGTAAAATCTATAAGGGTAAAGTCACGAGAGTGATGGATTTTGGTGCTTTCGTGGAAGTCATTCCGGGAGTTTTAGGACTTACGGGTAAAGAAGGGTTAGTCCATATTTCTCAGTTAGCTCATGAACGTGTAGAAAAAGTGGAAGACATCGTGAAGGCTGGGGATGAAATTATGGTCAAAGCAACGGCCATTGATAAGCAAGGTCGGTTAAACCTTTCTCGTAAAGAGGCGATACCAAACCCAAACGTGCGTAAGGAAAATCCAGGCGTTCTCTAAATTAGCAATTTAAGTCTTAAAATAATAACTCATGAACAGTCTGTGAATCCCCCTACCTGCATAAAGGTAAGGGGGGGGATTCAAATGTTCATTAATATTAAGATCTCGCGGCGAATACTCTCGTTTGGCGGGATTTTCTTACTATTGTTAGGTGGGATTGTGGCCAAACAGTGGCTGGTAGCCTCTGATGTCTCAAAACCAATTGTACAAATCGAAACGGTCAAGTCGGTTATGGCTTTGACGATTAATGTGGATTGGGGAGAAGAAAATATCCCTGCGATGCTAGACATTTTAGATGAACACAAAGCTCGAGTAACTTTTTTTGTTACAGGGCGTTGGGCCAAGAAAAATCCAGAGTTGCTTAAAACAATTTCGAACAGAGGCCACCAAATCGAAAACCATGGGTATTCTCATCCCCATCCTGACAAGCTCACCATTGGGGCTAATGAAGAAGAAATTAAAAAGACGGAGAGCATTATCGAAGGAATTATTGGAAAAAAGACGCATCTTTATGCACCACCTTATGGAGAAAAAGGCGTTTCTGGTCTTCGAGCTGCTGAGGCATTGGGCTATGAGACGATTCTATGGACATTAGATACCGTCGATTGGCGGCCAGACAGTACGCCAGAAATTATTGCGAGACGTATTGTTAATCCAGCAATACAGTTTGGCATTAAACCCAATAAGTCTGGTGCTATTGTATTGATGCATCCTAAACCAAATAGTGTCAAAGCATTGCCTGTTATTCTTGATCAATTAATCCGAGATGGATTTAGTTTCCAAACGCTTGATGAGCTAATAACATCTGAACACATCGGAGATACTACCTCATAAAGAATTAGAAGTTGAGGTGGTTAAATGGTCAAGCAAACGTGGACGTGTGCTTTGTCTTGCGTCTTTCTTTGTATATTCAGTCTTAGTACTTTATCTCCAACCCCTGTTTATGGTGCAACGACAAAAAAAGTGACAACTAAAAAAGCGTTGACGAAAAAAGCAACGACCAAAAAACCTGTCACGAAACCCGCAGTGATAGCGAGTGGACCCTCTGTCACTGCTGCCTCTGCAGTGGTGATGGATGTGGCAACGGGTGATATTCTCTATGGCAAGAAGGCGGATACGCCCCTGCCTCCCGCGAGTACCACTAAAATTATGACCGCTATTTTGGGTTTAGAACTAGGACGACCGGATGAAGTGGTCACAGTGAGTGAGAAAGCTGCCGCTGTGGGCGAAGCTTCATTGCACCTTGATCCGGGCGAAAAGATTCTCCTCTATGAACTCATCACTGGAGCTTTGGTTAAATCAGGAAATGACGCCTGTGTGGCAATTGCTGAACATATCGCAGGTAGTGAAAAACAGTTTGTAAAACTAATGAATAAGAAAGCTTTGGCCTTGGGCGCTCAGAATACTAATTTTGTCAATACCAATGGTTTACCGCTCAAGGCACATGTTACGACCGCTAAAGATCTTGCACTAATCGCTCGGCATGGCTTGCAACTTCCTCAATTCGCGGGGATTACCCGGCAAAAAACTGCTTCGATTCATTTCCTCGAACCTGACGTGTTCATGGATTTAAAGAACACGAATAAACTTTTAACGAATTATCCATGGGCTAATGGTGTTAAAACAGGGACGACGACAGCTGCAGGAAAATGCCTTGTTGCATCGGCAACTAAGGAAGGTCGCCAATTGTTGGTGGTGATCCTTAATGGACCGGATCGTTTCGGGGATGCCCAGAAATTATTAGAGTGGGGTTTTGAAAGCACTGAGACGGTTCGACTTGTTGAAGTAGGACAGGCAGTCGCAGAATTTCCTAGCCAAGAAAAGTTAGTTCGAGCGTATGTTGATTATCCAGTGGATGTAAGTATCCCTAAAATCAAGCGCAAGGATCTCCAAACTCGTGTTGTGTGGGACGCGAACGCCAAGGTGCCCGTTCACGCTGGAGAACGGTTAGGACATTTAGAGATCTGGCTTGGGGAACAAAAGCTTAACAGCGTTCCCTTGCTTAGCGAAAATGAGGTTAAGGGTGGGGTTACTAATAATTTCTTTAAATAATTGATGGAGAGGAAGTGAATTCAGTTGTACCAAAAAACGATATTACCCAACGGGGTAAGGATTATTACAGAAGAGATTGAACATGTTCGTTCTGTAGCCATCGGATTATGGGTGGGAGCAGGGTCAAGGGATGAACGTGAAGGGTATGAAGGAATTTCCCATTTTATGGAGCATATGTTTTTCAAAGGTACTGAGCACCGAACAGCGCGTGCTTTAGCGGAATCGTTAGAAGCCGTGGGAGGTCAGTTGAATGCCTTTACGACGAAAGAATACACCTGTTACTACGTCAAAGTCCTGGATGAGGACCTTGATCTAGCCATTGACGTATTAAGTGATATGTTTTTCCATTCCCTGTTTGATGAAAAGGAAATCGAAAAAGAAAAGAATGTAGTCATTGAAGAAATAAAAATGTATGAAGATTCTCCAGATGAGTTGATCCACGATGTTTTTTCGGAGCAAGTGTGGAAGGAGCATTCTCTGGGCAAGCCGATCTTGGGGACTGAGGCCAGTATTAACTCTTTGAGCCGAGAAAAAATCATGAATTTTCTTTCAGAACATTATGCTCCTGATAATGTCGTGATCGCTGTAGCGGGTAAAATCAAGCACGAAGACATTGTTGCAAAACTATCTGCTCAATTTGGCACGTTTAAGAGGGGTGGACGTCGTGTTCTGGAAGAACCACCCATCGGTCAGACAGTGGAACATTATCAAAAGAAAGAGACAGAACAAATGCATATCATCTTGGGGGTACCTGGCCTTGGGCAAGATGATGAAGATATTTATGCCATGCATATTTTCAACAATATTTTAGGTGGCGGTTTAGCCTCTAGGTTATTTCAGGAGATCCGTGAGCAACGCGGTCTGGCCTATTCCGTTTATTCATATCACTCTACGTATGTAGATAGCGGGTTATTTGCGATCTATGCGGGAACAAGCCCCAAAAACACTCAAGAAGTCATCGAATGCATTCTCCAAGAGCTAAAGGAAATGAGTGAAAAAGGAATTACTGCGGATGAGTTGGCAAGAACAAAAGCACAAATTAAGGGCGGCTTATATCTTGGACTGGAATCGGTTAGTAGTCGAATGAGTCGTTTGGGCAAGACAGAACTTACGTACAATCGCGTGCTTTCTCCGGAGGAAGTGATTGGGAAGCTCGAAAAAGTGACCTTAGAAGATGTGTTGAGGGTCATTCAACGCCTTTGGCAAAAGGATAAAATTAGTATTATGACGTTAGGGCCAGCTGGAAACGATGTCGTTTTAGCCGATCTAATGAAGAAAACGGGTTGGTAGGATACGCTGCAGCGTGAACGTTGAAAACGGTTAGCATGGGAAGGGCACGATGTATCGTGGCCTTCTTCGTTTTAGTATAGGTAACGATAGATTGTGCCCCTATATTAAGGAGGTCTTTTAGGTGTCAGACTCGAACATCAACGTGAAAGTAAAAAGAATGACTAGTAATTCTTTGCCTATACCTAGATATGCTACGGCTTCCTCAGCGGGTGTGGATCTTTGTGCGGATATTAAAGACTCCTTGGTAGTTATGCCTGGAGAAAGTATTAAGATTCCAACGGGTCTAGCCATTGAGCTTCCAAGTCAGTTTGTCGTTGCCTTGGTGTTTGCGCGCAGTGGCCTGGCCAGTCGTTTCGGGATGGGCTTGACGAATGGCGTGGGCGTCATTGATTCGGATTATCGAGGAGAGATTCAAGTGCTGTTGCAGAACCTTGGACAGCAGGGAGTGACCATAAACTCTGGAGATCGAATCGCTCAAATGGTTTTCATGCCAGTGTTTCATGCGTTATTCGAAGAAGTATTAGAGCTCAATGAGACCCCTCGGGGTGAAGGTGGGTTTGGCTCCACGGGAGTAGAGGCACTCACAACATAGCAAAGTAGTATGAAGGGGAGGCGATTAATCGCGCTCCAAACCAGAAGGATTTATTATAAATCCTTCTGGTTTTTTGTTCTACAGAAGTTTGTCTGTTCATACACTCACCATGAGGGGGAGTGTCTATGCAAGCCCTTGGGGTTATGTTATTGGTCGTTGGAATTGTCATTTCCGTCCGTGCACGAAAATATAGAATGATGCGTCGCTCTTCGTCACTATCAAATCAGTTTGCCACTGCATTAAGTCAATTGGTCGGCACTGCAGGTGGTATCTATCTTTCCTTGGAAATTCTGTTCAACTTCCTGAAAATTCCGGAAGATTGGTGGAGTGATTCAATATTCTTTGTAGAACCACTTGCTGTCATTTCATTATTACTAGCCATATTTCAACCGTTTGTATTGAGTACTTGGACAAAACTGCAGAAGTAAAGTTAAGGGAGGGACTAGGATGCTATTAAGTGATCTTGCTGGTAAAGAAATCATCAATTTATATGATGGAGCAAAACTTGGCTTGGTGGGGGATGCTGATCTTGACATTTCCTTCAACGGATCTGTTGAAGCCATTATTCTAACCTCCCGAGGGGGATTTTCGGGGTTCTGGGGTGCAAGGGGAGATCGAGAACGGGAGGTATTAGTGATACCTTGGAAAAGCATTAAAAAAATAGGGTCTGAAGTCATGATTATTGATTTGAATGGTAAGCTGGATAAAAATATATAAAATACAATTTGACAGAGCACGGGATACCCAATAAAATGAATGGAAAAGCTGTAACCCCGCCTTGCGTTTTGCAACGGGGTTTTTGCCTTATCATCACTGGAGGGGTTTCCGTTGAAGAAAATAAAAGTTTTTGTTGCTGGGGCAAGTGGAAAAATGGGTCAGGAAGTGATCCGTTCGCTTTTGAAACAAGATGATCTCCTATTGGTGGGGGCTTCCGATACGCGACATCTAGGGATGGATATTGGGTTTATTGTCGGGGCACCACGAGTAGGGGTAGATATTACGGGTCCCTTGGATCATGAAATATTGATTAAGACACGCCCAGATGTTTTGGTAGATTTCACAAATCCTCAATCTGTTTTGAAAAATTCCAAAACAGCCATACTAGCTGGAGTTATTC
Source organism: Desulfosporosinus sp. (assembly GCA_035648035.1). Lineage (GTDB taxonomy): Bacteria > Bacillota > Desulfitobacteriia > Desulfitobacteriales > Desulfitobacteriaceae > Desulfosporosinus. Next base: position 13,345 of record DASRMG010000225.1, read on the forward strand.
CAGTGGTTGGAACCACTGGAATGGATGAAACTGAAATTGGAGAAATTCGTGACCTTGTAGCCAAAGAACACGTCGGAGCGTTCTTGGCTCCGAATTTTTCTATTGGGGCGATTTTAATGATGCGCTTTGCCATAGAAACCGCAAAATACTTTCCAAATGTGGATATCATTGAAATGCACCATGATCAAAAACTAGATGCCCCATCGGGTACTGCTTTAAAAACAGCAGAAGGGATCTTAGAAGTCCGCGGACCCATGGCTCAAGGTCACTCCAATGAGTATGAGAAGGTGGCGGGGGCACGTGGCGCGGATGTTGGAGGTATACATATTCACTCTGTGCGTTTGCCTGGGTTGATTGCCCATCAAGAAGTTTTATTTGGCGGGTTAGGTCAGGTGCTGACCATTCGGCATGATGCATTCTCGAGAGAAACCTATATGCCGGGAGTCATGTTAGGGATTCGTAAGGCTTCCGAGTTGACTCATTTAGTTGTAGGACTCGAGAATTTCCTCGATTAAGTGATTTCACCGTAACCGCTTCACTCATCCCCTCATATAATGGATAGTAGTCAAAGGGACACTGTCTCAAAGGGGGCATATAGATGAGTGCGGATCTGAAAGGAATTCGTTTAGCCGTGGTAGGGGGAGATGAAAGGGAACTATATTTAATTCCCGAACTTCAAAAACAGGGCGCCTACATAGTCGGGGTCGGATTCGAAAAAGCTTCACCCATTCCGGGAATGACGCTTGCGTCGTCACTGTTAGAGGCAGTCGACCAGGTAGACGTGTTGCTTTTTCCAATGTTCGGCACGGATGACCGTGGGGTAGTCAAAGCCAAATACTCTGCCCAACCTATCATACTAAACAAAGAAGTACTTCAAGCTATTCCAGCGCGTGTTCCACTAATTATTGGTTTCGCGCGACCGGCTTTGAAGTCAGTAGCAGAAAAGATGGGAATTCAGTTAATAGAAACCAAATCCTTGAATGAAATTACTATCCTTAATTCCATACCTTCCGCAGAGGGAGCCATTCAGATGGCCATTCAGGCCACAACCATTACAATTCATGGCAGTGAAAGCATGGTCTTAGGTTTAGGCCGGTGTGGTTGGACTCTGGCGCGAATGTTAAAAGGTATTGGAGCACATGTGACAGGGGTGGCTCGTAAGCCTTCAGACTTAGCGCGTGCTGTTGAAATGGGATTTCATGCTGTACATTTTTCTGATCTTGAGGATGAGATTGGGCGTGCGGAAATCATTTTCAATACCGTACCTCATCTAATATTAGATCGGAAGATGTTAGAAAAGATGGCACGGGATGCAGTAATCGTGGATTTGGCGTCTATTCCAGGAGGCACGGATTTTGAATATGCACAGATGCTTGGTATTAAAGCACTTCTTGCTCCGGGTCTCCCTGGTGTTGTAGCTCCCAAAACGGCTGGCCGAATTCTTGCTCAAATCTATCCGCAACTTATTCTCCGCCACTTGACCACGATGAATACCATGGTCCAGTCTTAATAGTGGAGGTGCGAAGAGATGCAGTTTGACGGGTTGAAAATTGGGTTCGCGGTGACAGGATCACATTGTACATTAAGTGAAATCCTTATAATCATGAAGCGACTGGTCGATGAAGGGGCAGAAGTGACCCCGATCGTTTCTTATTCCGTTCAAAATATGGACACACGCTTTGGAAAAGCGAAGGAATGGGAGCGGCAATTCCGCGAAATTACGCAAAGAGAGTCAATTATATCAATTCCACAGGCCGAGCCAATTGGGCCCAAGAAAATGTTCGATTGTGTGGTTATTGCTCCATGTACGGGAAATACTCTGGCTAAGCTAGCAAATGGTATTATCGATACCCCAGTGCTCATGGCAGCAAAATCCCACCTTCGTAATCAAAGTCCGGTGGTATTGGCGATTGCGAGCAATGATGGGCTAGGGATGAATGCTCGTAATATTGGAATATTACTCAATACAAAAAATGTATACTTGGTACCGTTTGGTCAAGATAATCCGCAAGTAAAAGCAAATTCCCTGATAGCACATATGGATCAAGTACCGGAAACCATTCTCATGGCTTGTAATGGAGAACAAATTCAACCGGTTCTTTTGGATTATCGGTAATATTAGTGAATGATCATGCGAGATTGGAGCCCTGCTTTCACCAGCGGGGCGCCTTTCCCACAAAAATATACATACTGAAGGAGGAGCAAAAGGATGCCAAATGTAGCAATTGTTGGTGCAACGGGTGCCGTTGGTCAAGAGTTCTTAAAAATTCTTGCAGAACGGAATTTCCCAGTGAAGGAATTAAGGCTTTTAGCAACAAAGCGTTCTGCTGGGAAACTAATTTCATGGCAAGGTCAGACGCTTGAAGTTCAGGAGACAACCCACGAGAGCTTTAAGGATATTGATATTGCGCTCTTTGCAGGTGGATCAGGAAGTACAGAATTTGCCCGTTCTGCAGTGAAGAGTGGGGCAGTGGTCATCGATAACAGTAGTGCTTTTCGACTAGACCCCGAAGTGCCTCTTGTAGTACCTGAAGTGAATCCGGAAGATGTTCTGTGGCATAAAGGAATTATTGCCAATCCCAATTGTTCAACGATTATCATGGCCGTTGCTCTTAAGCCGATTTTTGATTTAGCGGGAATTCGCCGGGTCGTTGTCTCCACCTATCAAGCTGTGTCCGGAGCGGGCCGCGAAGGCATTGAGGAACTGGAAACACAGGTTAAGGCCTGGTCACAAGGAGAAGAGCTTACTTCCAAGGTTTTTCCTTATCAAATAGCGTTTAATCTCATTCCCCGAATCGATGTATTTGAGGAAGGAGACTATACCAAAGAAGAGTGGAAGATGGTCAGAGAAACACAGAAGATTTTCCACGCTCCTACTATGGCCATTACAGCAACCACCGTTCGAGTACCAGTTTTTCGTAGTCATGCGGAGTCTATTAATGTGGAGACAGAGCGTTTAGTCAGTGTCTCAGACATTCGGGACGTGTTAAGTAAAGCTGCTGGAGTGATTGTTGATGACGATCCAGCCAATGACCGTTATCCAATGCCTTGGTTTAGTTCGGACAAAGACGAAGTATATGTGGGACGCTTGCGTAAAGATTTCTCTATTGAGCAAGGGTTTAATTTGTGGGTGTCAGGGGATCAAATCCGTAAGGGCGCAGCGACAAATGCTGTACAAATCGCCGAACTGCTTCTATAATCGGTATTCGCGAATCGTGGTTCGTGAGATATATTAAGATTTGAGGATCAAAATGCTATGTTAAATGATTAGAAGTTAGACCTTAGACTTTAGAAATTCTTGGTTCGAGGTTCGAACAACTGGTATAGAACCTCGAAACAAGAATAGGGACCACGATAGGGGGGTGAAGAGTTGCGAATTCTGGTGCAGAAGTTTGGGGGGACTTCGGTGGCTACTGCAGAGCGGCGTGCGAGTGTGGTCGCGAAAGTTGCAGAGGCCGTTCATGATGGATATTCTCCGGTGATCGTAGTTTCTGCCATTGGACGATCTGGGGACCCCTACGCAACGGATACTTTCGTAAGTATGGTGAAAGAAATTTGTCCTGATTTACCCAACCGTGAGTTAGATCTACTGATGAGTTGCGGCGAAGTGATTTCTGGCACTGTATTAGTTAGTACATTCAATAGTCTGGGATTTGAAGCAGTTCTTTTTACAGGAGGTCAAGCCGGGATTATAACGGATAAGGAGTTTGGGGATGCTAGGATTGTTAGGGTGGAGCCTGGTAGAATCTTGGAGCAGCTAGACAGAGGGAAAATTGTTGTCGTTACTGGCTTCCAAGGTATTACAGAAGACGGTCAAATTACAACTCTTGGCAGAGGAGGAAGCGATACGACCGCTTCAGCACTTGGGGTTGCGCTTAATGCAGAAGCAATAGATATTTACACAGATGTTGAGGGAATTATGACGGCAGATCCTCGGATTGTTGCAGACGCTCGGACAATTGACACTGTCACGTATAATGAAATATGTCAAATGGCCTATCAAGGCGCTAAAGTCATTCATCCACGCGCTGTAGAAATTGCCATGCAACGAAACATTCCGCTCAGAATTAAATCGACTTTTTCAGATGCACCGGGGACCTTGGTAACGAATATGTATCCAGATCGAGGCGTAGGCACGGATATTACCTCAGACTGTATTATTACAGGAGTAGTACATACACCAAATGTCACTCAACTTCGGGTTTCGACAGGGAATGTTCAAGACCAAAACCTTACGGACAAAAGGATATTTAAAGCGATGGCACTTGCCGATATTAGCGTAGACTTCATAAGTGTGCAACCCGAAGCGGTACTATATACCGTTCGAGATGAGGTCGCTACCAAAGCCATTACAATTTTAACAAATATGGGATTTGAACCGGGAGTCGTTCCAGGTTGTGCTAAAGTGTCTATTGTAGGAGCAGGAATTGCTGGTGTCCCCGGAGTGATGGCCGATATGGTAGAAGCTCTTTTTGATGGAGGTGTAACGATTTTGCAATCAGCTGATTCACACACTACGATCTGGGTACTGGTTAAGAAGGAAGACATGATCACGGCAGTCCAAACATTACACCGGAAATTCCGTTTAAATCATTGTATATAATAAAAAGACCAGAAAGGGATGAGTTAAATGTCATTTGGAAGAATCTTAACAGCCATGGTAACTCCCATGAACGAAGCCTTGGAGGTCAATTATGAAGAAGCCAAACGCTTAGCTCAATACTTAACTCTCCATGGGTCTGATGGCGTTGTGGTTTGTGGAACGACAGGAGAATCTCCGACCGTCACGGATGATGAAAAAGTAGAACTTTTTAGAGTTGTTAAGCAGTGCTTGGGTGAGAAACCGGTGATTGCTGGTGTTGGTTCCTATTCTACAACTGCAAGCATAGCCCTCGCGCGCAGGGCCGAATCAGTCGGCGTGGATGGCTTATTGGTGGTCGTACCCTATTACAATAAACCCTCTCAAGAGGGAATGTTTCAGCACTTTAAAGCCATTGCTGAGGCGACGTCTTTACCGTTAATGCTCTACAATATACCGGGAAGGACTTCTGTTAATTTACTGCCTGAGACGGTTAAAAGGTTAGCTAAGATTCCTAACATTGTCGCCATTAAAGAAGCTGCAGGTTCCCTTGATCAGGTCAGTGAACTTAAAAGAATGTTGCCCGCGGAGTTCGAGGTATACAGTGGCGATGATTCTATGACTTTGCCGATGTTAGCATTAGGCTGTAGCGGAATTGTCAGTGTTGCAGCCCACGTGATTGGGGATGAAATGAAAGAAATGGTGGATGCCTGGTTTAAGGGTAATACTGCCCAGGCAACAAAGTCTCATCTCCATCTATTCCCATTTTTCAAAGGCATTTTTGTAACGTCAAATCCTGTGCCCATTAAAGCAATGATGAATATGTTAGGGATTAAGGCGGGAGGAGTACGTCTTCCTTTAGTTAATCCAACACCGGTGGAAATAAAGTTCTTAGAAGATCTCATGGATGAGTATAAAAAGGTACGAGTTAGTTCAAATCATGGAACGGAAGTCATCACAGAAGTTAATGTAGCCTCTGAAAAGCCCCAGGATACACTTGTTTAAATAAACTACAGTAAGGTAGCAAAAACACTGATAGAGATAATGAACCTCTGCTTTGGCAGAGGTTCATTATCTCTATGCGAGTATCCAGTTCTTTTTTCGTTTGTGGTGAATGCCTTAAATTATTTATTTTTAACTTCGTAAAAAGCACACTCCGCCTCGCGGCCCATTAAACTGGAAGTGACACTGAGGGTCTCAAGCTGACAGTTTCCAGCCTGGTTATGAGTGCATTGGTTTGCTGAACAAACAACATTAGTCATAGTTTCCCCACCTTTCTATACAATATCAATATTATTTTGTCCTATACACTAAATTCTATTCTTTTATTTGTTTGCAATTAGTCATGTTGGAAATGTTGATGCTTGCTAGTCAGGCATTTGCGCGTTATAATGAATTATCTATATTGTGCGGCTAGTTTCATAAGATGTTTTCGAAATATTAACGGATACATGGCATTTTGTATTCGTTGGAAATTTTGCGTCTTTTTGTTGCCTTAATTTGGGCGTGGACAGAAACTCACGGGGCGGAGGTCCCCATAGCTTTTTGCAAAAGATATATTAAATACAGGAGGTAGATTTAATGCCGAAAGAGCATAAACTGCAAATTATTCCCTTGGGCGGACTTGGAGAAATTGGGAAGAATATGACCGTGATCCGCTATGATAATCAGATGGTGGTTGTTGATGCCGGGTTAGCGTTCCCCGATGAGGATATGCTCGGGATCGATATTGTGATACCAGACTACTCATATTTAATTGAAAACAAAGAATTTCTCCTGGGCGTTTTACTCACGCACGGGCATGAAGATCATATCGGCGCGTTGCCCTACTTGTTAAGAGACTTGGATGTACCTATTTTTGGTACGCGTCTGACGTTGGGTATTATTCAGTCCAAGATGAAAGAGAACAACTTGAATAGTATTAAGGCTACGGTTGTTCAATCCCGTGATGTCATTAAACTGGGGGTTTTCCGGATTGAATTTATTCGAGTGAACCACAGTATTCCAGATGCGGTATCCATTGCTATCCATTCGCCATTGGGGACTGTTGTTGTAACGGGAGATTTCAAACTAGATCATACACCGGTATCCGGTGGCATCCTTGATATCCAAAAGTTTTCTGAGCTCGGCGATAAAGGGGTACTCTGCTTGTTATCCGACAGTACTAATGTGGAAAGAACCGGGTTCACTCCGTCTGAAAGATCAGTCGGAGAAATGATTGATCAAGCATTTAGTGAGGCAAAGGACCGTGTCATTCTGGCTAGTTTTGCCTCAAATGTTTATCGACTTCAGCAGGCCATAAGCGCTGCGGTTAAGACGAACCGTAAGGTGGCGGTTGTGGGGCGAAGTATGGTCAATATTGTTGGGATTGCAGAAGAACTTGGGTATTTGAATATTCCAGAGGGAACCCTTATAGATATCGATGAGATTGTCAGCTTACCGGGAAGTCAGGCATGTATTCTAACCACGGGGAGTCAGGGTGAGCCAATGTCTGCACTCACTCGCATGGCGAATCATGACCATCGGAATGTGGCAATTAAACCTGGTGACACTGTGATCATTTCGGCAAGTCCAATTCCCGGTAATGAAAAGTCAGTGGCTAAAACAGTCGACCAATTATTTAAATTGGGCGCCAACGTTATTTATGAATCGGCGGATGGAATGCACGTATCAGGTCACGCCAGCCAGGAAGAACAGAAATTAATGCTCAGCATGGTGCGACCAAAATATTTCATGCCGGTTCACGGAGAGTATCGCATGTTGATCAAACATGCTCAATTAGCAGAGGAACTTGGTATTCCGAGGGAAAATATTTTCATTACGGAAAACGGTGGGGTCGTTGAGTTCACTCGCCATGGTGCATCGATGGGAGGAAAGGTTACCGCTGGTAAAGTTCTAATTGACGGATTAGGTGTTGGAGATGTGGGTAACATTGTGTTGCGGGATCGAAAACAGCTCTCTCAAGATGGTATTCTGATCGTAGTCATGACGATTAGCCGTGCAAGCGGGGCAATTGTTTCAGGTCCTGATGTCGTGACGCGTGGATTTGTTTATGTCCGTGAGTCAGAGGCTATGTTGGACGAGGCTAAACAAAAAGTTAGGCAGACTATGGCACGTTGTCGGGAAAATAGAATCACGGAATGGGCGGTCTTGAAAAACCAAATTAGAGATGCTTTGAGTAAACAATTTTACGAAAAGACCCGTCGCCGCCCTATGATTTTACCCATTATCCAAGAAGTAGAATAGGATAGCAAAGCTCGTAAAAGCGCTCCAATTTATTGGAGCGCTTTTACGCAATCGTAAAGGGCGTAAGTTTAGTTAAATAATGTTCTTGTTTTAAGTAGTTAATAGTTGACAACGCCTTTCCAAAATGGTAATATAACTGAGTGCTCACGAGGAGCACAGCGATTGAACAAGCGAGGGGTTAAAGCTTCGAACTATTCAGCCGGAAATAAATAAATTAGTCATTGACAACGCGAGTTGAAAATGCTAAGATGTAGATCCGGTCCAAACGAGGATTTAGGAAATACATACCAATAAAAAGACGATCCTGATCTTTGAAAACTAAACAACAAGGACAGCCAATG
>DASRMG010000226.1:0-4368 GCA_035648035.1 Desulfosporosinus sp.
TCGTCCTGAGCCAGGATCAAACTCTCCATAAAAAGTTATTTCACTTCTCTATAATGAAGAAGATGATTCGCTCATTGTTCTTTGAAACTCTTTCGAGTTTCCTCATTGGCTGTCCTTGTTGTTTAGTTTTCAAAGATCAGGTCGGTCAGTATAAGCTCTTGTTTTAAGTAATTTGTCGCCCGCACCCGTTTGGGCCGGAACTACATCTTAGCATTTTCAACTTGTGTTGTCAATGACTAATTTATTTATTTCCGGCTGAATAGTTCGAAGCTTTAATCCCTCGCTTGTTCAATCGCCGTGCGTCTTTGTGGCGCTCAGTTATAGTACCATTTCCAATCGGTGTTGTCAACATATTATTGTATAGTTTATGTATTCTCAACAATATCAGGCAAGAACTCCTCAGGAATTTATGAACCGACTAAAATTCGCCACATTTATAATCATATTCTTGTACTCGAATATAATTATGTCACTACTAATTTTATATAAAACAATTGTTGTTCCTTGTTAATCTGTAGAATAATAGTATTGAAATAACAAACTGTATAAGAGGTAGTCTTTGGATGAACTTTAATCCCTTTAATGCTCATGCTCCAGCGAATGGATCTGTTTTATATCCTCTGACATGTTCACAGTGCCCATACCGCACCAATTGCGTCTCAGTGCATTGCCTGTTAATAGCCTATAAAAAGCCCAGGATAAATAAATCTATCCTGGGCTTTTGTGGGTTGAAGAGCGTCATTCTTGTAAAAAGTCCTCACTATTTTCTTGTCAAGACTTGGGTTGCATATAGAATTTAATTGTGTAACGATCACTCAACCATTTGGCTTTCCATTCATCCAATAACAAAACAGCATAATTTTCATCTTGGTCCAGTACTACCGTACTCATACTTGACTCAGTCAGCAACTTAATGGTCTTTTCATCTTTTTCAACCCACCGTACAATTTCAAAGGGCAGGTGTTGAATATCCACTTGGACCCCGTACTCTTCACGGAGGCGGTATTCTAGCACCTCAAATTGCAGCTGTCCAACAACACCAATAATTGGAGCCTCGACGCCCACATTAAGATCCCGAAAAACATGGATTGCGCCCTCCTCTTGAAGTTCCTGAATTCCCTTGATAAATTGTTTGCGTTTTAGAGCGTTCGCAATGTTAATCCTTGCAAAGTTTTCAGGGCTAAAGAAAGGCATGGCTTCAAACTCAAGCCCATCTTTTTCAGTAAGAACATCCCCAATCCTCAAAAGTCCACTATCATGAACGCCAATAATGTCGCCAGCAAATGCCTCGTCAAGAATAGTCCGTTCCTGAGCGAATAACTGTTGGGGTTGAGCAAGTCTAAGTCGTTTATGGGAACGTGTATGAATCACAGTCATACCTCGTTCATAACGACCAGAGCAAATCCGAATAAACGCGATACGATCCCGGTGTTGGGCATTCATATTAGCTTGTATTTTAAAGATATATCCAGAAAAGCTGGGGGTTTCCGGATCTAGCTCGCCCTGGTTGGTGGTTCGTGGTTGTGGAGCAGGTGCTAAATCTAGAAAATTACGCAAAAAGTTTGGCACGCCGAAGTTATTGAGTGCACTCCCAAAAAACACAGGCGTGACTTCTCCACGATCAACTCGTTCCCGCGAAAAGCTATTTCCCGCCAAATCAAGGAGTTCTATTTCCTCATTCAACTGATTAAGAAGGAGCTCACCGATGCCTTCTCGTACGTTTGGATCATTGATATCTCCAGATACAGGAGGCTTTGCACTGGATTTTTTACTTCCTTCAATAAATCGCTCTATCTTTCCCGTCTGACGATCATATATCCCTTTAAAATCCGCGCCCATGCCGATAGGCCAGTTCATGGCATACGATTCAACACCAAGAACCTTTTCCACTTCATCCATTAAATCGAGTGGATCCTTGGCATTACGGTCAAACTTATTAATGAACGTAAAAATTGGAATCTCTCGTTTTTTACAGACTTCAAACAATTTTTTCGTCTGCGTTTCCACCCCTTTTGCTGCATCAATCAGCATAACAGCACTATCAGCTGCTGTCAGAGTACGATACGTGTCTTCACTAAAATCTTGGTGACCTGGTGTATCCAGAATGTTAATGACATATCCCTGATAACTAAATTGGAGGGCACTAGAAGTAATAGAAATACCCCTCTGCCGCTCTAGGTCCATCCAGTCCGACGTAGCATAGCGTCCCGACTTTCCAGCTTTGACCGAACCTGCTTCTCGAATTGCCCCTCCAAAAAGAAGTAGTTTTTCCGTCAAGGTTGTTTTTCCTGCGTCTGGATGCGAAATAATTGCAAATGTTTTTCTAGTATTAATTTCTAATTTCAGGTCAGTTTGGTTCAATGTCTTTAACTCCTTAAATTATCGTTATATATTTCATTCTTAAGTTAATATAAAGTCTTCAATTGACATACATACATTTAACAACAGATTATACCACGTCGAAGTACCTATGCTCAAGTTATTTGCATCTTTTGTCAATTAATGACAGGATATATAATTCTGAACAAAAAGGAAACGTTCACAATTAGTGTTCTGAACGTTTCCTCACCATTGTTTCGATGCATAATTTCAAGGTAGGTTTCTCACATCTTCCCAAATACAAGTTGATTGACCCATTATTGTTCAGAGTCTTTACATAAAAACCTTTTTTATTCTGTTAACCCAATTACAGGAAGGAATTAACCGCTTCCATGTTGAATCAGTATGCAAGAAGCTCAGATATAGGAGGATGGTCATCATGTCCTTGTTTCGAGTGCTTTATGAAATACTAAGCCAAAACGGCTGGGAATTCGATTTTGATAACAAGAATGAGATTATTAAAATCGAAATTAGTGGAATTAACACTAATTTTCATTCTTTCCTTCTTGTTGATGAAGAGCAAGAATCATTACTTTGCAACACGCATATTGAGGAAAAAATTCCACTTAGCAAGCGACTTGAAGTATGTGATTTTATGAGCAGAGTTAACTATGAACTGGCCAATGGTAATTTCGAAATGGATATGGACAACGGAGAAATTAGGTATCGTACATACCTTGATCTATCTGATGCGGAACCTTCTAAAGATCAAGTACTGAATATTATTTGGAACGGTGTCCTTGGCTTTGACACTTATTACCCTGGCTTAATGGAACTCGTATATGGAGACTACAATGCAGAAGAAGCCGCGGACTTTTGCACCGAACAAAATAATTAAAAATGCCTTTAGATGTAAGTTGCCTCCCAGTCTCAGATGAGCCTAGGAGGCAACTTACATTTCAGTCTGATATGTAAGTCAACTATCCTTTCATAGGAACAATGTATATAAGTATCATCATGAAATGCACAACGCTACCCGCAGCGATAAATAAATGAAATATCTCATGAAACCCAAACCGTTTAGGGAAAAAATCGAATATTTTGGTCGAATATATGACAGCACCCGTGGTGTATAGCACACCACCAACAGCCATGAGGATGATCGATCCCACTGGCAAGTGTTTAATAAGTTGGGAAAAAGGAACCAAAGCAATCCAACCAAGCGAGACATAAAAGGCAGCTGAAACATATCTTGGCGCACGTATAAACCATAGTTTCAATGCCATTCCTAACACCGCTAAAAACCAAACTGAAATTAGCATCGCCCAGCGCCATGTGCCATCAAGTCCATAGAAAAAAACTGGCGTATACGACCCGGCAATTAAAAAGTAAATGGCAATATGGTCTATCTTTTTTAGGAGAAGTTGTTTTTGAGGAGTGGTGCGAACCCAGTGATAGATAGAGCTTGCCCCATACAGTAATATCATGCTCAGCCCATAGATCGTCATAGTGACAAGTTTCGAAATATTGTCTTTGCTCATGATAATTAAAAAAACGAGTCCCACAATCGCTACCATAAATGCAATGAAATGTGTCCAAGTATTGACTGGTTCTTTCATCCTAAGGCTCATTTAGCGCCTCCTATACCTAAATATAACCATTACCTAATTTTAAACCTTACTCTAAACAAAATCAACCTCTCTATGGCACCATACCTGATAAAGAATCATAATAACCTCTGAACAATTCTTATCATACCCAGAAAAGGAAAGCTCTCTATTTTGTAGCAATAATTACCTGATTAATTTGATTACGTAAACACATAATAAGAATGTTCCAGTAAGCAAATAAAACATTTGAAAGAAGGTAATTTTTAATGACGACTTCAAATACTCCAGCAGCTCCAGAAGCTAAACAAAACTTGGATCAATTTAAGTATGAAGTAGCTAACGAAATGGGTCTTCAACTTGGTGGAGAACGTACCAGTCGTGAAAACGGTTCCGTCGGTGGACAAATGACCAAACGCATGATTAAATTTGCTGAAGAACA
>DASRMG010000227.1:0-8014 GCA_035648035.1 Desulfosporosinus sp.
AGCTTTATTACAAGAGCTTGGCTTCACAAACTAAGGAGCTAGTAGCCTGAAGATATCACAAGAAATGAAATTTTAAGGATAGTTAAGATTTCGGGCGAAAACACTAACTCTTTGGTGTCTGGTTTATCGGGAAAGGGTCAAAGTGATGATATACCTAGAGTAACATTTTGTTTTGCTTTTCCGGCCATTATTTACGCCTCCAATATTTATATTTGTAAAATAGTATCTGCACAAATATAGATAAATATTCGGAGACGACGGAGGGTGATGAAACAGAGTTATCGAGGACTGTGAGGTTTTTTTAGAGAGGTCAAGAATATATGCGGCCAAAAAAGCTTTTGATCAGCGCCGAAACCTGTAAGCTTTGCTCTTCCAGTACAAAATGCCCTCCACAAAGAAAACACGTTTCGATATGCGTTAATTCTCTACTAAAGGCATGTGCTCCTTCCAAGGTAAATATGAAATCATTTTTACCCCAAGCTACCAGCGTAGGTGGCTGATAGGTCCGCAAGTAATGCTGCCAAGCGGGATACTGTTCTACATTTTTTCGATAATCGTAACCTAGCGCCAGTTGGATTTGGTTATTTCCAGGGCGGTCAAGAAAAAACTGGTCCATCGAATAGCCATCAGGGCTAATTAGATATGGCAGACAAATGCCTGTTAAATATTGCTTTTTGGTGAATTCAAAAGTTGTAAGCTGAGCAAAGGCTGCTTTGGTTGTCGGGTTTGGGTCCGCCCAAAGCGCTTTGAAGAGATCAAACGGTTTCCCTAATCCTTGTTCATGGGCCACTGCATTTTGAATAACAAAACCAAGAATACGTTGTGGGTTGCGCATAGCCAATCTGAATCCGATGGGCCCACCGTAATCATGTACATACAGGATATATTGAGAAATGCAGAGATTAGCGAGTAGCTTTTCAATCACAATGGATAGATTCTCAAAGGTGTACTGATAGTCTTCCGTCGTAGGCATGCTGCTATTTCCGAAGCCAGGATAGTCCGGAGCGATGACATGAAAGCGGTCTGCTAAAAGGGGAATTAAATCCCTGAACATATGGGAGGAGCTTGGAAATCCATGAAGCAGGATAATGGCGGGATTATTTGGATTCCCCGCTTCACGATAAAATATATTTAATCCCTCGATAATCGCTTTTTTATATAAAATTATTTTAACTTCCTTTCCGTCAACAAATTCACATCGTACTATCACAAAAATATGCAATAAAGACGCCTTTAAGTACTTCCTTATTTGCAACTACCATCATGGCAACTTGGGGTTGCAGGGTATTGCAACTAAAGTTATCTTTACATTTTGGATGGGTTTAGCAATAATAATGTATAGACAAGTAGAAAGGTGATTGCTGATGATTTTTGGAGAGAAGTTAAAAAGTGAGAGGAAGAATCATGGTTGGTCCCAAGAAGAATTAGCAGAAAGGCTATATGTAAGTCGACAGTCTGTTTCTAAGTGGGAAGTTGGTCAAAATTATCCAAGCATTGAAATTATTATTAAATTAAGTGATCTCTTTGGTCTAACCATTGATGAATTATTGAGAAGTGATGAGGAGCTGAAAAAGAAAGTGATAAAAGATAGTAAGCAATTGGCGCATCCTAAACTAAAGCTTGCTTTTGATAGTTTATTTCTCATTGGTGTTGCTCTTTTACTCATAAGAATTTGTAGTGTTATTCTAAATAAAATGACCGCTTTGGATATCACTTTGTATGGTGGATCATTCTTTTGGAATTTTGCATCGTTGGTATTAATGATCGGTGCAGGGATTGGTTCCAACATTGTGAAAGAACAATACAAGGAAGATTAAAGGCTTTCTTTAACGTTAGTTCATATAGTAAATGCTACTAACGTTGCCTGCTTCTTCAATTGACTCACTAGATACATGCCGAGGCCAATAAGGCTCTCAATGTGCAACAGATGTTCAATAGACGGCTCGAAAAGGATGGTGGCATTGGCTGGAACCTCTTCATCCCCCTCCCAAATAATGACACGCAAGGGAATCTCGGGGAAGGCTTGGAAGATAACGGACGCATTGCCAGAGGATGTGGGTTGACCTCCCAAAGCGGATGAACACACTAATAATTGTTTAGGTTCATGTCCAAAGGCCTTAAGCAGACCGACGATCGATTGTTTATGGAACGCAGGATAAAACAACATGCCACCATTGGGTATTTCCTTAAGACTGACCCATTTTTTAACCGATGCCTGGAGGGGTCGTGCATAGGCCAGGTAATTAAGCATTATTATAGAAGCCATAATTTCCGGTACATGTCCGTCTATCTTTCTGTATATCGTTTCTTTATCGCAATCCAAAATGTACTCTGAGCTAAAGAACGTCACCATAAATTGACGGGTGTTGCTACTGTAGGTTACAGCAAGCTGTGTTGCAATTTCCTCTGCGTCCTTACTTTTTAAGTCCTGCCACCATTTACTATAAGCAATTCGGTAATTAGTTTGCATCTTAGACACCTCCACTTCCATATAATGACTTTAGTTGCCCTCTAATAAAGCGTCACTAATCTCTTTCTTTACAGAGTCTGCTGTTTCGATGCTGATATTCTCCTCAACCGCCTTACGCACGTTTACAGCACGAAGGCTTCTAGCTTTGAAAGCGATTTCTCAAAAAGCTTTAATTCCTCCTTTCCCAAATATTGCTCCAGTGATAATTGTGCTTCATCCCATAGCGCCAAAGCGTTAACCAACGCGGCTTTACCGTCTAGGGTTAGACTTACCTGCCTAGAGCGTGAATCTTCTCCAGTATTAACCGCTATTAAACTGGCATTCATCAGTGGCTTTATATTTCGGTTTAGAGTAGTTCTGTCAATGCGCATGATTTTGGCTAGTACACTCATACTAACTGGCTCCACATGTTCAAGATTCCGCAATAACGAATACTGCGTAACTTTTAGTCCGATTGGTTCCAAAACTTTATCGTAAAATTGGGTTACCGCCCTGGAAGCTCGCCTTATATTCAAGCAGTGACAAGGGCTAAGAGATTTAGGATTGCCTTTAACAATATGGGTCATTGACCGATCACCTTTCATCTGGATGTATTTAACGTGTATATACACATATTGTATATTTAATATATACATTATTTCACCCGCCGTGTCAATATTACGGGGCCATTTATTAGAAATCACAAAAGTACAGGATGACACTACTAATAATGATCGTCTTGAAAAGAGAGAAGAATCCAAAGATGCGGTTTCTATTAAAATCATTTTGTAACTAAGAAAACCAAAGAGCAGCTCTCTAAATGGAGAACTGCTCTTTGGTTTTAGTTTTCAACTATATATAATGTCTAAGTTTGTTATAATTTTAGAAAAATAGAAGGACTTATGACAAATATGTCGAACTTTGTTAATTGCTTTATGTTGAATCCCATTCATATATTGCAATTATCTATAGGTTAGTGTGATACGCAGAGAACATAAAGCAACCGGTCAGCAGAAATTGTAAGTCGAATTGTAATACATAGTTTATTTCATTTTGAACTGGAGGTAATGAGCATGAACAAGTTATATCCTTTAACAAATGCCCAGAAATCCATCTGGGTTGCGGATAATCTATATCCAGGTACGAGTCAGGCTGTTCTGTCTGCTACTGCCATAATCCGTGAAGAAGTGGATTTTTCTTTAATGAATAAAGCTGTTAATTTAGTGATACAGCACAACGATGCACTTCGTATTCGGTTAACAAATCATAACGGTGTACCAATGCAATACTTTGCCGATTTTAACGTAAAGACCTATGAAATTCTGGATTTTAGTTATGAAGATGGAGAAAGAGACTACAAACTATGGGAAAAGAAAATGGCAGAGACCCCATTAGACTTAATCAACTCTGAGCTTTTTATCTTTGTTATGATTAAGTTAAATAGACAGAAGAATATCTGTTTTTTTAAATTTCATCACACTATTTCTGATGCATGGGGCGTTGTTCTGGTCATCAGAAAGACTTTGCAAGAATATTGGCAACTGCAACAGGGCATTCCTGCAGCTGATGACGTGGAACTTTCCTTTATGGACCATATCAATGATGAATTGCAATATCTAACCTCAGATCGCTTTGAAAAGCAAAAGGAATTCTGGTCAGCTGTTTTTGATACTGTTCCCGAGTTTATATCTATGACTGATAAAAAAGGTTTAAAAAACTTAACCGGAAAAAGGAAAAGTTATATTCTATCTAAATCACTAAGTTTCAAATTGCATAGCTTTTGTGAGTCAAATAGAGTTTCTGCATTTAGTGTGTTTTATGCACTTCTTGCCCTATATCTATCCAAAAGGAGTCATCAAAAGGACATAGCGATAGAAACTCCTATCCTCAACCGCACTGGGAAAAAGGAGAAAAACACACCCGGCATGTTTATGCACAATATGCCCACCAGAATTTACGTCGAGCCAAGTCTGGAGTTTTTAACGTTTGTTAACGAGTCCTTCAAGGAATTAAAAAAGTTTATGAGAAATCAGAGGTACCCCTATAGCTATATACTGAAAGATTTCCGTGAAAAGCACCAATTTTCCGGAGCACTTGTAGATGTTACGCTGAATTATCACAATGCCAAACTTGATTCGGTCATTGAATACGAGGGAACTTGGAATTATGCTGGAGCACAGTCCAACTCATTGTCTCTATCTGTTAGTGATAGAGACGACACCGGCCTATCGGTGATGGATTATGACTATCTGCTTGACGTTTTTAGTGAGGAAGATATCAATTTAATGCATAATAACCTGTGCAATTTGTTGTCAAACGCCCTAGAAAACCCAAATAAAAAGCTCTATGAGCTATAAATGTTATCTCAGGAAGAATCAAATAAATTGGTATTTGGATTCAATCAGACAGCATTAACGTATGAAGCAAAGACAGTGTCCGTGCTGTTTGAAGAACAGGTAATTAAATCACCCGATAGCACCGCTATAGTTTTTGGTGACAAGGAATTAAGTTACCGTGAACTTAACGAAAAAGCTAACCAGCTTGCTCATTATATACGTAGCAAAGGAATGACAAGTAATTCAATTGTAGGGTTGATGGTGAACAGATCCTTAGAAATGGTCATTGGTATTCTCGGAATTCTCAAGGCTGGGGCAGCCTATTTGCCGATCGATCCTAGCTACCCTAGTGAAAGAGTCGCCTATATGCTTAATCACAGTCATACACGCTTAATTCTTACTGACAGGGATAATCCTGATATTAAGCCAACTATAAATTGCGAGTGTATCAACATTTCGTTAAGTGAAACGACTGTCTATGCTGCTGACTGCTAATCTAGTAAGTGATAACGCAAACGCTAACGACTTAGCCTATGTGATATATACATCTGGATCAACTGGCAAACCAAAGGGGGTTAAGGTTCGCCACCGTTCCTTGTGCAATTTGATTAGCGGTATCGCTGACAATATTTATCTTGAATATAAAACGATTGTTGCTTTAACCACCATTTCCTTTGATATTTTCTTTTTAGAAACTATTTTCCCTTTAACCAAGGGGATGAAGGTTATTATCGCCAACGAGCAAGAACAAACAATCCCAAAATATCTCTTTGACCTCATCGTTAAACACCAAATCGAAGTATTACAAGCCACACCGACAAGAATAAAACTAATACTAGATGAGCAACAGGATCAGGAATGTTTAAATAGTTTATCCCACATTTTAATCGGCGGAGAAGGGTTTCCAGCTTCATTGTTAACCCGTCTAAAGAAGAGTACCGGTGCTAAAATTTATAATCTATATGGCCCAACAGAAACGACGGTGTGGTCAACCATAAAAGACATGACCCACTCTGAGAAAGTTACGATCGGAAAACCCTTAGCCAATACACAGATTTATATCCTTGATGATCATCTATTCCCGGTATCAATTGAATCAGTCGGTGAGATCTATATCGCAGGGGATGGAGTTTCTGTAGGTTACTTACATAACCCAGACTTGACCAAAGAACGTTTCTTGGCTAATCCCTTTATTCCAGGCCGAACAATGTACAGGACAGGGGACTTGGGACGATGGCTTAGCAACGGTGAAATAGAGTGCTTGGGCCGAAATGATTGCCAAGTGAAAATCCGGGGTTTCAGGATTGAGATGGAAGAAGTCGAAGCCTGTATATCAGCACACACCTTGGTTAAAGAAGCGATTATAGCGGTAAAAGAAGATAAAGTTGGAAAAAAACATCTATGTGCATACTTAACGGGAGAGGGAAACATTAGCGATGAGGATTTAAGATCCCATCTTTTAAAGTCCTTGCCTAACTATATGGTTCCTGCTTGCTTTACTTGGCTCAAGGAAATCCCTTTGACTCCAAATGGCAAAACAGATCGTCGCGCCTTACCTGAACTATCTGAAATTAACTTTGGTCAATTGACACATGCTTACCTTGCCCCTAGAAATGATCTAGAATGGAAACTGGCAAAGTTATGGGAAGAAGCTCTTGAAGTGGAACGAGTTGGCATTGAAGACAATTTGTTTGGCTTAGGTGGAGATTCCTTAACCATTCTGGAAATTATGTCGGGTGCCTTGTCATATGAATGGAAACTTAACGCCCAAGATTTCTATGAATGTCCAACTATTAGTCAACTGTCCTCTAAAATATCTGGGTCGACCCACGAAGATAAAGGAAATGAAGAAGAGATTTATAAATGTCGCATGGTAAGACCCGTGAAAATTTTGATTAGGCCAATGGATACCGGCAATGTCCTTTTAACCGGAACAACCGGCTTTCTTGGAATACACCTGCTCATGGAGCTATTAAATCAAACAAATAATAAAATTTATTGTTTGGTGAGGGGTGATCAGGCTAATTTAAGATTGGATGAATTGCTAAGTTTTTACTTTGGTACGCTTCCATTGCATTTTAGACATAGAATTGTAGTTGTTAATGGGGATATCACATCTAAACATTTTGGGCTAACAGATAACGAATATAATGATTTAGCACAAAAAGTAAAGATGGTCATTCACAGTGCAGCTTTAGCCAAACACTATGGCAATTACGCTGAATTCGAGAAAAACAATGTCAGAGGTACGAGTGAAGTCATTGATTTTTGCATTCTATTTAATAAAAGGTTAAATCACATTTCTACAATTAGCATCTCAGGTGACTTTGTGGTGGACCCAAGCAAAGTCAGTACACTTTTTCAGGAGGAAGATTTTTATATCGGGCAAGATTACAACACCAATGTCTATGTAAAAAGTAAATTTGCAGCAGAAAACCAGGTGTTTATGGCAGAAACTAGAGGGTTAAAGGCATCTATCTTTCGAATTGGTGTACTTACTGGACGCTTACGAGATGGTAAATTTCAACGTAATATAGATCAAAACGCATTTTATCGCAGAATTCAGTCGCTTGTGTCTTTAAGAGTCATACCAGAGAGTTTCCTTGATCAAAGTATAGAGTTTACCCCTGTGGATTATTGTGCCGAAGGTATTATTAATATTATTAAGGTCAACCAAATGGACGGTATGGTGTTTCATATGTTTAATCATCGAAGGATTAGAGCAATCGAACTCGTGGCTTTTTTGAGAGTACTAGACATCCCTATTCAAACACTATCGAACATAGAGTTTAATTCTTATATAACACACCTCTCTCAAACAAAAGAAGGAAAGGACACCCTAAGTGGACTTGTGTCCGACCTGAGTATTAATAAGAGCTTGAATTACAGTAACGCTATAACAGTAGATTCTACCTTTACCATCAACTATTTGAATGAGACGGGTTTTAGTTGGCCTGAGATAGATGCTGAATATCTTTCCAAAGTTCTGAGCTATATGCGTGAGGTGAACTTTATAAAAATAAGTTATACTGCGTAGCCATTGCCAGAAGTATAAAACAATCCTAAATATAGGGCTATTTTCCTATTGAAGGTGAATTGAAAAGGTAACTTCCACTTTGTAAAGTTTATTTCCACCCAAGCAAGCATTAGTATGGAAATCTTGGTAAGAAATAATTTCCGTCTATCGTTTCTTCGGTGGATTTGTTATAATCAGACCGAAAACAGGCGT
>DASRMG010000228.1:0-23296 GCA_035648035.1 Desulfosporosinus sp.
CAACAATGATCATAACACGATGTTTAGCGATAGAGGTCTAACGTGTCAACTAATTAATCTGAACAATATGGTGTGAGTTATCAAAGAACGTTCGAGTTGGGTTTGAACCATCAACCCTAGCTCTATCTTACAAGGAGGTAATCAGTATGAACAAACAAATCGTTAATACTCAAAACGCACCCTCAGCAATTGGCCCTTATTCTCAAGCGGTTAAGGCTGGAAATCTAATCTTCACATCTGGACAGCTTCCTTTAAACCTTCAAAGTGGAGAATTGGTCGCCGATATTGAAGGCGCAACGAAACAATCTTTAGATAATATTAAAGCAATTTTGGAGTCGGCAGGTGCTTCTATGGACAAAGTTATAAAAACCGTAGTTTTTCTAAGAGACATGAATGACTTTGTAGCGATGAATACCGTTTACGCCACCTATTTCCCAGATAATCCTCCTGCCCGTTCAGCTGTGCAAGTTGCACGATTGCCAAAGGACGCTGTTGTAGAAATTGAAGCGATTGCGCTCGCCGAATAGAACGTAAAAGGGCCCCTAAAACTATCTAAGTTTTAGGGGCCCTTTTTTACGTCTATGGCAAAACCTAAACTAATTGTCTAATTTCATATCTCCAAACTTAATCCAACCCTTTTTACGCATAAACTCTGAAATACCCAGAGTTAGAATTGCGGGTAAAATGAAATGTAATAACACAATTTTAATTAACACACTAGTGCTCATTCCCATAGCTTCGATGGTACCAAACTGCCCAACTAACCCAGAAGTACCCATCCCAGCACCAGCAGGGATATTAGACATCGGCAAAATAGTAGTAGCTAAGGGTCCTAAAATTGCACTGGCCAATATAGCGGGCACCCAAATCAACGGATTTCTAATAATATTAGGGACTTGGAGCATGGATGTTCCTAACCCTTGGGAAACTAAACCGCCCCAGCCATTCTCGCGATAACTTGCTACTGCAAACCCAACCATTTGTGTAGCACAACCAACCGTCGCGGCCCCCGCTGCAGGACCTCCTAATACAAGCATCATAGCTAAAGCGGCGCTACTTATTGGTAGCGTTAATATTATGCCCATAAGCACTGCGACCAAAATGCCCATCGGAATTGGTGCAAGTAATGTGGCCGACATTATAACAGCTCCCAGCCACATCATGAATTGTGCCAAGGAGGGGCCTATGAAGGTTCCGGCAGCGACACCCGCCAAGATAGTCACAGCAGGCGTTACAATAATATCCAGTTTCGTCTCTTTCGAAACAATTTTTCCGAATTCTGCTCCAATGACGGCTGCCACGAATGCACCAACGGGCCCACCGACAGCAGCACCTGCCATACCGGTAATCGTAGAGGAGAACAATACGAGCGGAGGTGCTCCTAGCCCAAAAGCTACAGCAACACCGATGGCTGGCCCCATCATTGCCATGGCCTGTTTACCAAAATCAACGAGAAATGGTAATCCAGTTTGCTGTCCAATGACTTTAAGAATAAGCCCAACTATAAGACTCGAGAATAAGCCCAACGCCATCGCGCCTAAGGCGTCAATCCCGTATCTTTTTACGGAAAAAACTATATTTTTACGTTTTAGAAAGCTAACCTTTTCTTCCGGTTCGTCAGTCATATTTTCCTGCCTCCAACATTTTTTCTAATTATACCGTTCAATATGATAAATGTCGAAGGTATTTTATATATAAATCCTATACGACTATATGGAACATTTTTCCATATAGTGAATACCGTGTATCATAACCTAAATATCTCTCACATTTACGATAAAGGGGGGCTTTCTCATGTCATCGTTGATCGGTCAACGAGGTTTATTCCAAAACAATCCCAACAGGTTCTCTCCGGCTCAGAGGAAAGGGGCTAACCCTGGTCAGGCTCCAGTTCTAAAACCGTCCCATGTTCAACAACAAATTCCTACACCAGCAGCTAAACTAAGCGTGCAGACAGCGCCCGTTCAAACGAAAAAGCTATCTTCTGCTCCAGCAATATCTTCTAACCTCTGGCAACAACAAGCAGGAAATCTCCTGAAACAATACGGACCTTCGGTAATGCGACAATTCGGACCCTCTTTGGGACGCAAAATAGGCCTCCCACTCGCGCAGCGCCTTGGTCCTCCCCTAGCACGCAAAGTGGGTATGCCTCTCGTCCAACGTGTTGGCCTTCCTCTGGCACGCAAAGTATTTCTTCCCCTCGCTAAGCGAGTGGGATTTGCACTCATACGGCGAATGGGATTTCCTTTTTAGCCTATTGCCCTTCGCTATACTCCCGCATATAACGGAAAAGGCTGTTATCGACGATGAATCGTCGGCAGCCTTTTCATCTTTTTCCAGCACTCAAGGTTATCTTCCACGTATAGCCGTACCTTTTTAAGGTACGCGTCTAATTTTCCAGGATCTTGATCATGCGCGCTTTGTTGGGCACTTTACCAACTAGTTTAACCACTCCATCAATTACCAACGCCGGCGTACTCATGACCCCATAAGACATAATTGTTTGCATGTCTTCAATCTTTTCAACGTTCGCAACAATCCCAAGCTCAGCAATTGCCTCTTTGGTTATCTTCTCTAACTTCGCACAATTCGTACAACCAGAGCCTAAAATTCTAATTTCCATCGGTCCCACTCCCCCTTCAGTTTCCTATTGATCGTTAAGGTGCCTCATCAGGGCTTCCCCTTCTCTAAATTGTTGAGCAAGGATTTCTTGAACACCTCTTAGAATTGTTAATACTTCTGGGTATTTAACACGATACATTACTTTTAAGCCAACTTTAGTTGACACAATAAGATGTTGTTTGCGTAAAATACTCAAGTGTTGGGATAAATTAGATTGTTCAATCCCTAAATCTTCGATCAGATCACAAACACATACTTCATCTTTATTTTTTATTAGGCGTTCAAGAATACGTACCCGTGTAGGATGCGCTAAGGCTTTGAAAAAATCACTCTTCATGGATATAATCTGGTCTTCCATTTTGTAACTCCCTCTAATCTATTTATTACAATCTTGTCCATAAATTCATCAATTAATAATATTATAATATATTTTTCGTCTTTAATCCAACCACAGTAGCAATTAGTTCCCATCCACTGCACTCACAGTATGATGGGAACTATTTATGTAACGTACATAATTCCTTGCACATCTCTAACAAATAAAATGCTATGAGCAGAATTATACTACCCATAATAATTCTTTAGCATTCATGGACAAACGGTTATTCCTCGTCCCCAAAGGCAATCTCCACAAGCTGGAGCATTTCCTAAGCAATCCATGTCTGTATTAAGAACCATATCGCATCCATCGATCCACTGACAATCAGGACACGATGCGTATTCTCCGTGCAGAACGTTGTAGCGATATCTCATGAAATTAGGAGAAGTCCAGATTTCAAGCAACGATTGCTCCCTGAGTGAACCAAAGCTGTGAGCAGTAATCTGCTTGTACCTTCCAAGTACATACTCAGGATAAGAATGCAGAAAACGATAACAAGGAGAAACCTCACCATCCCAGCGTACAACCGCGCTTTGAGTTTCCACGAACTTGCAATATCGTTCTGTCTTTAACTCACTTTTAGGCAAGATGACCTCCACACCTTTGGCCAGTCCCACAAACAAAGCCTTTTGAAAGATACGCTCCGTCTCAGGAAGGATGGGATGATAAAGAGTTTCCACGATTGACTCTTCCCGCATGGGGAGAATATGGGAAACAAAGACTCGATTGACACCCAGTTGTGCCGCCTGGCGCACTGTCTCCACCAAATATGGGAGAGTGCTCTTCATCGCCAAAAACTCCCATACGATCTCTGGTCTCCCCTTAACGCTACTTTCTGATAGGCGTCGCGTACCCTCCATGATTCCTTGTACATTTTGGTGCCGAATAGCAGCAAACGTCTGCACATCCGTTGAGTCAACAGACAACGCAATCCGGGCTACACCACTGGAGACTAAGAACTCGATTAACTCGTCATCCAATGTGGTCCCGTTCGTCGTCACAGTAACATCATACCTAGAAGCGAATATTTCCACGGCCTGTCGAAAACTATGGGCAATGGTTGGTTCCCCAATCCCTCCTAAGATGACTTCCTTAAGGTCAGGAAATGCGGCTACCTCACTAGCAATAGCACTTAAAATCTCGGATGACATATCCCCCAAGGCTTCTTGCCAGTTCTGTCGATAGCACATCTCGCAAGATAAATTACAACGGTCGGTCAATTCCAAATAGAGGCGTTCTATTGAAGGGGAAGGATGAAAAATCAGGTCAACTACATCTCTCATTGTCTCTATATCTCCTCGTATACTTGGTTAATATTATTTTCCATCTAAGTCCCTTAAAAAGGCTTGGTCATTCGCTTAATCCAAAATCCACCTTTGAAATTTTTCGGTTCATAAGAGACGATAAACGCTTTAGGACAGAGCTGGTCGAGGATGTCAATTAACTTGCGTTCGTTACATCTTTTCGCCAAAACCTGCATCATGAGCCTTTGTCCATCCTTACCATCGGCAAGCCAAGAAGTTACACCATACCCATATTCCCGTAATAGTAAGGGAGTTTCAGATTCAACACAATCTACAGTCACTTGGACTGTTACATAGCCCAAAGCTAAATACTCTTCTATTATACTTCCTATATACACACCTAGTCCATAACCGACGCAGTATGCTGCAATATTCCAGTTGTTGTCGAGGTTTTTGAGCACAATCCCTAACCCTATTATGTAAACAAACACTTCACCCAAGGAAAGGAGCGATGCTAAAACTCGCTGTCCTTTAATGACGAAAATCATACGCAGGGTATATAGAGAAACATAGACTACGTTAATCGTTATAATAATAAGAATAAGTTCCATAATTTTCCTCCACATCATCCGCCTTGATTTAGCTATATATTTTCTCTACTCTACTTAAGCCAATGCTGGTTGTCCACCCATATCTGCCATAACTACATCCTAAATATTAGAATGAAGTGTGTTCTATTAAAGATATGCCAATATAAATGATAGGATGACATTCTAACTAAAAAGATCTCACGTGCCCTAACTACCAATATAGCAAATATTTTATTGACAGGTTATATTAAAAAGATTATTCTTAAATTAGTTTGTTAAGTACAAGTAAGAGGAGGGCAATATGGAGACTAAGTTGTTTCATTCCCAACGGAAATGGAGCCTAGGTTTTATTTTATTTCTTGCACTGTTCATTGCTCTTCTTTCTCAAATAAGTATCCATCTTACGCTAATCTTGGCTCTAGGAATTAGTTTGGGTTTTGTCTTACAAAAGTCTCGCTTTTGTCTAGTGTCAGCCTTGCGTGATCCTATATTGATCGGCATGACTCAGCTGACCAGGGCGTTCCTTTTGCTTTTGGGCATTAGTATTCTTGGCTTTGCACTGGTATCCTGGGGAGCATCACTGAGAAATATCCCATTAGCCCTCAACGTTTTTCCGCTGGGCGTTCATACTGTTGTCGGTGGTCTGATGTTCGGCATGGGGATGGTGTTGGCGGGGGGCTGTTCTTCAGGAATTTTAATGCGTATCGGCGAAGGCTTTGTTATGCAATGGGTCGCGTTTTTCGGATTTGTTGTGGGCGCTGTTTTCGGAGAGAGAACGGTAAAATACTGGAGAAACTTCTTTGGAGAATGGCCAGGGATTTTCTTACCAGATGTTTTAGGCTGGATCCCAACTTTAATTTTCGAAATATTAGCCTTGGGGGCTTTATGGCAGTTGACTAGATGGTGGCAAAGAAAACAATTTGGGGAGTAGGTGAACATCTGTGGCACGCTTTGCAATTGAAATATGGGGAGACATGTGTCCTATTCCCCTAATTAAGGCAAAAAAAAAGTTGGTGTCCATGCAATGTGATGATATTTTAGTCCTAGAGACTGAACACAGTTGTACCGCAAGGGGTATTGTACTTTGGGCGCAAGCCAATCGATATATTATTGAAGAGGAAGAAGTGGCAAATGGAATATGGCGTCTTGAACTAACTAAAACGCATAATTAGAGAGAGTGTGAAGAATGAGAAAGACTTTACAGACTATGATCCATGGTCCTTGGGCTTATTGGATAGGGGCTATTATTTTAGGTGTGCTCAACATACTTGTGCTGATTGTGAGGCGTGAACCTTGGGGAGTTGCTTTGAATCTCGAAAATTGGGGAGAATGGATTGGTGCTAACCTCGGAGTACTGGATGACCGGGGATTTACGTTCGAAACATTAATGGCTGCTTCCGGAACATACCTTAACCTTGGGCTGGTGCTGGGCGCTTTTTTGGCAGTATTGGTCGCTTCCCAGGCCCGATTCCGGCCGATTAGGGATAAAAGATTTTTTTATTCTGCTTTGATAGGTGGATTGCTGATGGGTTACGGAGCACGAATTGCTTATGGTTGCAATGTGGGCGCCCTCTTGAACGGAATTGCTTCTAGCTCTCTTACCGGTTGGGTTTTTGCAACCGCAGTCTTCTTTGGGACTTGGCTAGGATCAAAACTCCTGCTTAAATATTTACTGTAAAGAGACAGCTTACGCTGTCTCTTTACATTGTGCCGATGATTAACAAAGACAGCTCCCTTCGGGATCCGTAAGAAATTTGATAAACAGCTTTGTTTTAGAAGAAAGGGAATTATTGTTTGGATAAATAATATTAAAGATTAACGGCATTTCCATGTCAGTAATTGTAAGCAATTTAAGGGTTCCTGTATAAGCCTCTTTTCGAACCGCGAGACGTGGCACAACCGATCCTCCTAATCCCGCTTCCACTGCAGATTTAATGGCATAAATATTTTTCATCTCGGTAATGACGTTCAGCTCATTCACAGAATAACCATGAACGGCTAAAGCAGCAGCAAGAATTTTTTTTGTACCCGACCCATCTTCTCTTAGAATTAGAGGTTGTTTAAGAAAGTCTTGGAGGGAAATAACGCCTCCTTCAGCGGGATGGTTCGGAGGAACAATCAGTACTAATTCATCCGAGGTAACATGAATAGCTTTTAGACAAGAAGACTCTGTATTTCCCTCCACAACACCGATATCGACTTCATCAGACATAACCATGCTCAGAACGTCTTCAGCATTGGCAATATTTAAGCACAG
Organism: Desulfosporosinus sp.; assembly: GCA_035648035.1. Lineage (GTDB taxonomy): Bacteria > Bacillota > Desulfitobacteriia > Desulfitobacteriales > Desulfitobacteriaceae > Desulfosporosinus. The sequence continues at coordinate 7,093 of DASRMG010000228.1, forward strand.
CTCAACCTCTGGGTATAATTCTTTAAACAAATAGATCGAGCAAGGAAGGGAAACATTCCCAATAGTGGTACTTGCCCCAATCACAATTTGATTGTTTTCACGTTGGAAAACAGTTCCCACTTGCTGTTCCATTTCGTCATGAAGTTCAAGGACCTTTTGCGCATAGGTATAAAAGACTTCGCCAGCCTTAGTGAGTATCACACCGTGCGGAGTTCTGTCAAACAATTGCCCTTGGTAGTATTCTTCTAAATTTTTAACTTGCGTACTAACCGCCGGTTGGCTCATGTGCAACATTTTCGCTGCTTTTGAGAAACTTTGCTGACGCGTTACCATACAAAATATTTTGAGTTGGTAACTATCCATTACGTTTTCACCATCCCCTAGGCTTCTTTGATGATTCAATCTAAGTGTATTGTATCATTTCCAGTTATCTAGCTACAATAGTTATTTTCCACCTGAAGACGGCTGATCTTTGGACACATCATGGCATTGATGGCAGTCATCAGAAGACTGTTTATCCGGTTCCTGAAGGCATTTGCTGTCAAGAACCTGAGGAATTTGATATTTTTCGCCATTCGTTTTTCGATAATTAAACCATTGGTCATTTTCCCGACGGACATAAGCCAATTCCTCACCCTTTGCCGTCTTCAAAACGATATCTCCCAGTTTAAGAGGGGGAAAAGCTGGGTTAATGCGGGCTTCCGTCCAGGCTATGTCGGATTTGTCAGTTATTTTCCACTCTATAGGTTGCGCGACCATACTTCCATGACAGTCCTGACATTGAATTTTCAACGTTTTCCATTCTGAGAAGTACATCTCCCCGTCCCCCATGGCTTCTTTGCGGGTATGACAGTCTATACAATCCAAGTTGACTTCACATTTGGTGAAGACCAGTCCCGGGGAATAGACATTCTTCCAGCGCGTCTCCAGGTTCTCCTTGTCTGGAGGTGGAGAAGCTTTAACTCGTTCCAAATCAGGGCGGGGAATGAAATCCATGGTATAGAGTTTAGATTCTCCCTGATTATGACATTGATTACATTGGGTGTAGGGAATTTGCACGGTCAAACTGTGCGATATCCCATAACCCAACTGATCCCGGGGGATCGTGACATCGTTCCCCTCGTAGGTATGCTCCGCATTACTTAGCACATGACAGCTCTCACACCCGTTGGCCTGGACTTTTAGCCCCGGTAGTTCTCCCCCAGTCTGGTGACAAGCAGACAAACAGTTCTGCTGGAATTTAGGTTCTTCCGCACGATGGTTAAAAGGTGCTTCTACCTTTGCCGCAGTTTCCCTGGGTTTTAGCAGTACCTTAGGCGGGATATCCAGCCCATACATGTACCTGGTCATAGAGAGTTCACCGCCTTTGCTAGCCATTAAGGACGTGGTCATTAAATCTACCTGATTGTCGATTTCTTGTCTATTTCCGCTATGGCACTGTCCAAGTTCAGCGCTACCTCCACAGCTCAAGGGGGTCACCTCTAATTGACCGGGGTGCCCACCTCCATACATCCCCTCATGAGCAGTCTTCTCATCCAGTGACAAACCATTCCCCCCGTGACAAGACGTACACCCAATACTATCGCTGGTGTGAGACGCTGAAATTTCTTCAATCCCCATATGACAGGTCGTACAACGCTCAATGCGACCGCTTGATAATCTAATTTCCTGCACAGCTGGTTTCTTTTGCTGCCAATCTTTGATTTCCTGCAGTTTCCTTGCTCTCTCTTCTTCATCAACCATAGGCAAGGTTCCCTGAAGGTCGGAAATTCGGGCCTGAAAATACTTTGTTTGCCAATTCTGCCAAGGGGAAGAACCATACGACCTCACCGACCAAAAAACCATTATGAGACAAAAGATCATTGCCAACCCTAGAAGTATAACTAATCGCAATCGCTTGGTCATGTTGGAAAAATCCTCCCTCATCCCATAAACATATACAAGAAAGTTAATCCTACCCAAACAGAACTCATGATCAGGAAAATTATCCAGGCCCACAGCTTGCCCACTTTTCTCGCCCACCAAGGCAAGGTTAAGAGCACTGCCGTAGACACAATCGGTAAAACCCACCCGCTCAACCACGCCGGCCACCGTTGTAACATCCACTGGATTGCGCCAAATACCCAGGGTGCTTTAGATACACTTACGGCCGCAGCCTCCGGCGAGCTATCCAAAGACACTTTCACGCCAGCGGTCAAAGCAAATAAAAAGCCTAACCATAGAAACGTGCTAATGTATTCCCTCACCTGCAACTCAATCAGCAGTACTTTTTCTTGGCGTCCGCTGTGCTCGACCTTTTCTAACCTTTGAGCTCTGTCACCTTCTATTGGGTGCATGTATTGTCACCTCACATCTCCAGCGCTGTCTATTTTACGCCCACTCTCCACGCAACCTTACAAAGGTCGCACTCCACCGCCTCGTCGGATCCGCCAAAAATGGAACATCTGCAGAAAACAGGAAATTCCTACTAAAATAAAACAATGCCAGACAAACATACTTAAGGTACTCCCATTAAGGGGCGTAGGTTGTCCAAAAAAAATGGAGGCCAAGGCTTTTCCCCCTGGTAACGCTGTGAACAGAGCTTGTCCAACGGTTGCCGCAGCCCCGCTTTGCTGCCCCCCCCTGAGTAAGTAACCGGAATAATCTAGAATGACAGTCAAGAGAAAAAGTACGACTCCAGTCACCCAATTAAGTTCACTTAAAGGGCGGTATGCTCTCGACCATACCACCCGTACCATATGCAGGAAAACACTGATCACCATCAGCTGGCCTGCCCAAAAATGCAAGGCACGGATGAGTCCCCCGTAAGGCAACGCCGAATCCAGTTCACTCAGAGAAGCAAAAGCCCTGTCCCCTGGCTGGTAATAGAACAAAAGTAACACGCCTGTTATGGTTAATACTATAAAGGCCAAGAAAGAGAATCCACCCAAACAGAATGTAGCTCTTAACCTTAGAGCGCCCGCCCTTATTTGACGTGGGCGAATATGTCCCGTAAAGGTATTGTCACCAGTCTTTCCCATATCATTCTCCTTCACGCATTCTATACTGCTGGCTGTTGCAAACTATAAAAGCCATCTTGCTCCTTCACTTCCGCTCGAGCCAAGGCACTTACAGCTGGACCTATTAAAGGCTGCCCATCCCTGCTGTAATGGCTACCGTGGCAGGGACAAACCCACTGATCCTGCTTAGCATCGTAGCTCACCTCACACCCCAAATGAGTGCAACTAGCCCACATCGCTTCAACGCCATTGTTCCCCTGCCGCAGCCAAAAACGAGTTTGCCCCAGTCGCTGCCAATTAATGTTCAAAGGTATCTCACTACTGGCAATACGGGCGACGGCCAGGGGGTCTTCTTTTGCTCGCAAATAACGACTGGCAGGATAAATACTACACAGCCCTAGCACCAACAGAGCCTTTCGCCCCAAAGCCAAGACTTGCCGCCTGCTATAGAGTGACCGATCACTTGTCAACAAGTCCACCCCTTTATAAATCGCTGTTCCTCTTAAAACCCTATTATATCTATTATATATTATTAATCATAAAATAAGGCATGTTGGGCAATGGAATCACCCCTTGAAGCTATAGGAAAACGGGCTCTAAGCCCGTTAAGTAAGAAAGAGGATATGAAACCTAGACAGATCAGATTATCTAAACAACTGTCCCGTATAAACGACAAAGTATCGCAAACTCAAGCCACCAATGACGACCATCGCACAAACTGGTAAAATCACATTTTTGTGCTTTGCGACCCCATAGATTGATAAAAATAATGGAACTATTAATCCTATACTAACGACGCCTAACCAAAATAGGGTTGCCATACTTCCACTGAAGAATATCGGTTTGACCGATAGATAAAGAATGGCGATCAAAACCATCTCAACGATCAATAAAACCATATCGAATTTTTTGTAGGCTGTTAGATCCCCTCCTCTGAACGCTCCAATCAAGGTTGCAGCTAACCCAGTTGAAGTAGCAGACACTAAAAATAGAATCGGCAAGAATGGAATTGCGTCGATACCAAACAGCCCTGTGTTCCAGAAGTTATTGGTTGTAACATCTGATAATAAGAAACCCGTGTAGGTCGCAGTCGCAATAGAGAATAGCATGCCTAAGGCCGCCACCGGTTTACGAAAAGCTTGAATACCCCGGACTTGGACTACAGAAGTAGCCGCTACTTCTGTGTTCGCGGAAGTAACATTAATCTGTTTTTGCACTGCGGCAGCTGACCATATTAGGTAGCCGTAAACAACCGACACGGCAGTAAAGCCTGAGACGATGAAGACACCGATTGACATGACAGATCCCATGTTCACATGTAAAAGAAGTTTCCAGAAACTAAGTGGCCGACCTAAGTCGATCACCAATAATCCCAACCCAACCATAATAGCCACTACAGCAATGTACGCCCCCGACCGAATGACCTTGGGGTATTGCTTTTTGCTGAAAAGATCCGTCACGGAAGCCGTTAAGAATGCTCCGCCCGCAATCCCAGCCAAGAATAAATAAATAGCAATCAGTTGTCCCCAGGCCACTTCATTCTGACTAACACCCCAAATAACATCCATGTTACTTCACCACCCCTTCATAAATATAATGAACACTAGGCTGGGTGCCAAACTCCGGCTTACGAACTTCCCCTTTGTGTTTCGCCAAAAACTGGGAGGCTTGACTGAGCGGATCATTCAGGTCACCAAAGATTAAAGCACCACCAACACAAGTTGATACACACGCTGGTTTTTCCCCTTTAGAAACCTTTAATTCGTAACAGAACGTGCATTTGTCTGCCGCGCCTGTTTCCTTATTAATAAAACGAGCATCATAAGGGCAGGCAGTCAGGCAATACATGCAGCCAACACACTTATTTACATCGACTAAGACCACTCCATCTTCATTGTAATAAGAAGCTTTTGTTGGACAAACACTAACACAGGGCGCATTTTGACACATCTGACAGGCTTCTTTTATAAAGAATAACGAAACATTAGGGTAGGTCCCTTTCACCCCATTTGCTGGAGTTTTCGTTCTAAATTGTCCCTCTGGTACCTTGTTTTGGAACTTACAAGCCACTGTACACGCCTGACAGCCGATACACTTCGCAAGGTTAACGATCATGGTATACTTTTTAGCCAACAAAATCACCTTCTTTCTGTAAATTTAGCTGTCTAACTTCAAGAATATTGGCAACCTCAGCGTAAACCGGGCGATCAGAAGCCTTAATTCTTGGTAAAATACTTCTTAAAAAAGGATTTAGATGCAGATTCTCAAAATCTCTTAAGGATTGATTCTGTCCATTTCGGGCTAGCATCGCACAGAACTCTAATTCAACCGCTAAATGATCAGGAAGTTGCCCACCTTCTTCTCCCATTTCATACCCACAAGTTGCATAGAATTGCTTAACCTCAAAGGCTTCTTTACCTAGAACTAAACCTTCTTCCCCGAAATAGACTGAGGCATACGGGGAGGCTTCGACCACACCCGTTTCAAAAAGCGGAATGTAGTGTTCCCATAAAGCATTGAGCCGTTGTTCTCCTTGAGGATATTGATGACAAAAGGCACTCAACTTTTGAACCAGTTCGTTTATTTCCGGAACAACGTTAGACCACAGATCAATCAATTCTTCTAAATGATCCGAGACCTCTTGGTTTGGCCGGTGAAATACTGCTGCAAAGGACAGATACAGCTCTGCAATTATGCTTTTGTCCATAATTTACCCTTTCCGAACCGTTACAAACGTACTAGAGGTTACGGTGTTACCAACTTCCCCAATTTCATTAGGAATTAGGTAATTATCATTAATGCCTTTACCAAAGGCTCTCTTAAGATCAGGTGAAATTCGCCCAAAACCATGGTAACAGAAAACAGTATCCGGTCGAATACCTTCTGTCATTCTCAACGTACCCTTTTGTTCATATTTACCAGAGGAAATAACAATGTCATCTCCATCTTTCAAGCCAAGTTTTGCACAACTCACCGTATTCATCCACAACGAATTTGTTGGCATTAACTCGTTCAGTATCGGGACATTCGCGGTTCCGGCATTCGTATGCACAGCGACTTTACCCTGCACAAACCGAAAGCTTCCCTCTCCCGGTTGATCATAACTTACATATTTCGGAACACCTTGTTTCGTTGCTTCTTCGACCTCAGGAGAGAAGATTTCTATTTTTTTCCGTTCGTTTCCCAAAACGTTCTCCAAGGATGCTTTGGGGTCATTCCCTCGTACATAGAACGGTTTCATCCCCGGAGGCGTCCAAACTCCTTTTTCCTTCATTTGAGCTAAGGTTAGACCAGCAGGGGTGAGTTGTTGAGTTATAAAGTCTTCCATATCCTTGAATTCAAAATATTCGCCAAGCCCCATCTTTGTGGCAAGTTCTTTATAGATCTGCCAGTAAGGTTTAGTATCCGGATAAACAAGTGGTACTGCAGGCTGTCTTATAACATATTTAGGCGTCAACCCGGACATATCAAAAATCGGTTCATACCGTTCTAAATAGGTGCACTCCGGTAACACAACATCAGAATAATAGGCAGTATCCGTCATATAGACATCACAGGTTACCAAAAGGTCTAGTTTTTTGAACGCCTCTAAGGTCCTTGGACTTCCGGTAACGGATACATACGGATTAAATCGATGGACAAGCCACGCTTTGATTGGGTATGGTTTTTCAGTGATGATACTCTCAACGATTGAGCCAACAGCCCCATCATAAGCAGGAATCAGTTGACCGGGTGTCCCTTTAACGCCTGTGCCGTCAATTCTCCCCTTGGTAGCCGTAGGAAAATTAGGTTGTTTTACGCCACCTAACCCTTGAGCGTAACCGGCTTGATCCGGGAAATTCTTCAAGAAACTTGCGGGCTTCTTTCTATAATATCCCCCAGGAACTTCAAGGTTTCCAATCATCATATTAACGATCAAAATCGCACGACGCAATTGGTAGTCATTGGGTGTATAACCGGTTCGCCAGCCAAAGTCTAAGATCGCTTTAGGTTTAGCAGCTGCAAATTCCCTAGTGATCCGAAGAATTTTGTCTTTGGAAATTCCAGTCTCTTTCTCTGCCCACTCTGCAGTTTTATCTTTAACCTCTTCAGCCCACTGATCAAAGCCCTCCGTATATTGCGCAATAAATTCTTGATCATAAAGCTTCTCCTGAATCAGAGTATTAGCCATAGCCATCACAAATGCTAAATCCGTTGCACCTTTGATCGGAAGCCATTCTCCTTTTGAGGCAGTAACACTAAAACGCGGATCGAGCACGACAAGTTTAGCCCCATTGCTGATTGCTTTAGAAACTGCTCTCGTATGAGCTACGTGAATCCCCTCAAACCAATTTCTTCCAACGGAGATAATATACTTGGCATTGCTATAATCAGCGGCAATCGCTTCATTCCCGAAGGTAGTGTCTAAGGCCACGGTACGAGCCATTGGGCAGGTTGCCTCATGCGAAAACACATTAGGCGAACCGAGCGCTTTACCGATGGGCCGGAAGAACCAATCATGGGGTCCTTTGCGGCTAGCCAAGGCAATCGCTTCCCCCCCGTATTGGTCCTTTACTTTATAAAGTTTATCGGCTATATAAGTATATGCTTCGTCCCAACTCACTTCTTTGAACTTTCCCGCACCCCGTTCGCCCGTACGAATCATTGGTTTTTTAATCCGTTGCGGATCATAAAGAAGTGAAGGCCCTGCATTTCCTCTAGCACAAATCACACCACCGAAAGCCGCATCATTTGGATTTCCCTCAATTTTAATGACTTTACCATCTTGAACTTTAACGGCAATCGGGCACTGGTTTCTACACATTTCACAGGCAGAATAAACAGTCGTTTCAGGTTCCTTACTTGTCGCCTCTGCTTTGAGAGGATTCAATTGATTAAAGGTTCCAAACCCACCCATGACCGCTATTGTACCGCCTGTTCCGTAGAGTACACCCTTCAAGAAGTTTCTTCTTTTCATATTTTCCCCTCCACCCCTAACAACATCGATCATATTAATAATTTCTCAGCGACTTTATTAACAGCCGCCAACCATTTCTTTTACTTCAGGCTTAGCCTGCGCAGGTTTAATTTCCCCAGGCTTAGCCTCCGCAACATTGTCAGGACCGCTGTTGCTTCCTGCTTCACTGACAATCCCGTTCCACTGCAACATGCCGCCGGTTAAGACTTTAACTTTGCTCTGGTCATAGCCATTGGCTACTAGGACTTGCCACGCTGACTCTGAGCGGGTACCGTTTAAATCGATTAATACAATGTCTGTGTCCTCACTAATCTGCGAAAGGTTGTTCTCAAGATCACCTAAAGGTCTGTTAAGCGCCAGCTTGATGTGCCCTGCTGCAAATTCTCTTGATTCCCGCAGATCAATTAACTGCCATTCCTTATTAGCATTCATGGCAGCATCCAGATCATCCGTCGATAATTTGGCAGTCGCCGGTATGAGACTTTCACGATCACCTTGGACCGGTTGGGTTGAATTCTGCGTCGTGTCCTTTACTTTGTCGGCGGACCCCGCAGTTGACTGACTGTTGCAGCCTGGTAAAAACATCATGCCAACGCCTAGTATTAGCAGATACATAAAGGTGAAACCTATAGACCGAGTTGACATCGACTTAGCCCTCATATCTCTCGCCCTCCTCTTAATAATTAATCCGCAAGTCTGATTAATGATGATTTCTTCAACCATCGACAACAAAAATCAATTATGTATATTATTCTCCGGCTCACCTGTTCTCTCCTGCAACTATTGTTTAATGCTATTATTGTATAATATTATAAGCATATAACAATTATTTATAGGCGTTTCTCTATTGTCTTAAGCTTATTATTCAAATATCAAGAGAATATTCTTCGTATTATTTAAATTTATAGGCGTATAAAATATATTTATAGCTTTAAATATATTTTATATAAGGTATTCTTTAAAATTATAAGCTTATAGCTAATATTTATAGCCTTAAACTAAATCTATAAAGGTATTATTTCCTTTAGTAGAGAATATTTAATATTAATTACATATTCTAAGTTTACCTTAGAATAGTAAATTTGAAAGGATGGTTCAAATGCAAAAAAAGAAAATAGCTCTCTTCTTGTCCCAATTCCTGATTGTCGGTCTTCTTGTTACAGGCTGCGGTCAAGCAGCGCCGGCTAGCACCGCTCCATCAACAACACCACCTGCAACCTCTACAGCTGCAGCGGAAGATCCAGCAAAAGTAATTAAATCAGCGGTGGAAACTTATTTCAATGATATTGGTTCTAAGGTCACAAATTCCTATAAAATTCCTGAAAAAGACCTTAAAGCAGCGCTCGATGCAACCCCTGATAAATATGTAGTATTGGATATTCGTAAAGCAGATGCTTATGCTGCAGGACATATCAAGGGAGCTATTAACGTACCTTATGGAGTTGATATCGCTAAAAACCTTGACGCCATCCGCGCAATTGCCAAAGACAAAACCTTAATTGTTGCTTGCTATACCGGACAAACCGCCGGACAAACCGATGCTCTACTTAACGTTGCTGGAATCAAAACCCTCTCCTTAAACTCTGGTATGGGCGGCAGTGCTACTGTTGGGTTTGAGGCCAGAGGCTGGTTAGGACAGAATTTCCCCACTGTAACCGAAGCAACTGTCATGCCAACGCTCCCTGCAGTTGCCACAAAGAGCAAAGCAATTGATACAGCCGTGCAACAGTATTTTTATGAATTACCTAAAGACTCCAATAAGATTGCACTCCCTGCTATGAAAGATGCTCTAGCATCATCAGCTGACAACTACTACATGGTTGATGTTAGAAAAGCCGTTGATTTCGAGAAAGGTCACATTAAAGGCGCTGTAAATGTTCCCTACGGTCCTGATGTCGCAAAAAACCTCGATTCAATTAAAGAAAAAAGCAAAGGTAAAACTGTCGTCGTAAATTGTTATACCGGACAAACAGCTGGACAGGTAGACGCTTTACTCAATATCAATGGTATCCCCACAAAGAGTCTGAATTTCGGATTTGGCATGGAAGGCTTTGCCCAAGGATGGAGTTCTGACCCAACGTTTGAAGTTGTAAAATAATTAGATCAGAGACATAGCAGCCTTTTATAAGAATGAAGACGAAGAAGAGATGGCTTAGCCATCTCTTCTTCGTCTTCATCTTTATTCATATCAATGGAGGTAATTCATTGCTTCAGACATTGTCAATGCCTCTTTTGCTCAATTTTCTCCACGAAGTCGTTGACTCATGGGTGAAGAGTTGTTCCGTGAAAACTTCCATAGCCTCGGTTGTTTCCTGATGCTTCGGTCCTATGATGTAAAAAGAACGAGTAAGCCGCTCCCCTTTGATCTTGACCGACTTTAGTTCCTTCGCAATGAGCTCTTTTTTCACGATCCAACGTGAGACCAGGGATATCCCTAAACCTGCCGTAACAGCATGTTTAACGGCTTGACCACTTCCAAACACATAGGATTTTCTGACATTGATCCCCCACTCTTTTATGAGCTTATCACTGAACGCACGAGTTCCCGAACCGCTTTCTCTAAGAATCCAGACTAGGTCTTGGAGATGCTCTGAAGTAGCGATATGAAGCCTTGCCAAGGGATGTTGACTAGGTACGACTAAAATGAGTTCATCCTCCATAAACGGACGGTAAACAATGTCTGAACAATTGGCTTCACCTTCTACAAGTGCAATGTCTAAGTGATTAACACGAACCGCTTGAATAATCTCCTCAGTATTGGCAATAGTGGTCTCAATCTCCACGTTCGGATATTGAGCCGCAAATTCAGCGACTACAAACGGCAAAATGTATTCTCCGATTGTATAACTTGCTCCGATCTTCAAAATCCCTGTAACCGGATTTAATAACTGTTTGATTTCCAGTTTAGCCTTATCTTGCAAGCGCAAAATTTTTTGAGCATATCCATAATATATATCGCCCGCTTGCGTTAGTTCCAAATGTTTAGACGAACTATTAACGAGTTTAGTTCCAAGCTCTTCTTCCAAGCTCTCGATTTGCGCACTGACATTGGGATGTGTTAGACAAAGTTCCTCAGCACCACGAGAGGAATTCTTGTGTTCAAATACGGTAACAAAGATTTTCAAGGGATTAATCACGTATTACACCTCTAGTTTTTTAGTCATATCTCAATAGATTGTATCATAATACTTCTTTTCCTACCTTTTCACAACGTTCTAGTCAATGGGCAAAGAAGCATTAACCCTCGTCGATATGTTCTAACCCTTGACGATATAGTTCAGAGACATGAAAGTCCTGTACAGAATAGTAGACCATCTTACCCTCCCTACGGTATTTGACAAGATTATTATTACGAAGCACTCGTAGTTGATGCGAGGTTGCAGATTGGCTGGATCCTAATAACTCGGCCAGATCGCAAACACAGAACTCTGATCTTGCCAGGGCATCCATAATTCTGATTCTAGTCGGGTCACCCAGCGTCTTAAACAACTCCGCCAATCCGTTCGCCCTATCAAGGGTAATCATTTGGTCTGTATACTGATTAATCGCTTCATGATGGACACATAAGATGTCACACACTGCGTCTTCTTCGGTTTCCTGTTTATTAATAGCTATTTCAGCCTCTGGTTTTTTTACAGGCATGCTACAACACTCCAAACTTTAAAATGAATAGACCTTTTTTCATCTTTTGGGCTTTGATACCACCTGACTCGCATGGCGTTCAAAATAGCCAGCAGGGCGATTCCTTCATCCGCGAAGATGGCCATCCACATATTAGCAAGTCCAAAGACCGCTAATGAAATGAACAACAACTTCACACCCAATGCAACCCCAATATTTTGCCAAATAATCTTCTTTGTGTAGCGAGCAATGTGGATCGCTTCCACAAGCTTGCTCGGTTGATCTTCCATAATCACAACATCCGCAGCTTCAATCGCGGCATCCGATCCTAAGCCTCCCATAGCGATGCCTACATCCGCACGTGTTAACACGGGAGCATCATTGAGTCCATCACCCACAAACGCCACTTTGCCCTGACGTTTTAATTCACTGAACGTTTCCAGCCAAGCAACCTTATCCTCGGGCATTAAGTCAGAATAATATTCGTTCATGGCTAGGTCCTGTGCAACGGCTTTGGCGACGACTTGGTTATCCCCCGTGAGCATGACTGTCCTTATGCCCATCTGGTTCAAGCTAGCAATCGCTGCTCTAGAATCTGCCTTCACTCGGTCCGAGATCGTCAATTGCCCAACATATTCTCCAGCTACCGAGATGTATATAACGGTCCCTAGTCCCTTGTCTCCCATAAGTCTTGGCAAAGAGATCCCGTCTTGTTCCAGTAATCCAGCATTACCAACTAACACCGTCTTACCGCTTAGTATTGCTCTAACCCCTTTACCACTGACTTCTTCATAACTCTGCAAGCCTATCCTATCAGCGTCTTTCAAGATTTCACCGTACTTCTCACGGATTGATTGAGCAATAGGGTGAGGGGAATGTGCTTCGGCCCGGGCTGCGATCTCTAGCAGTTCCTTATCAGTATACCCTTCTGATGGGCTGATTTCTATAACTTGGAAAACTCCTTCCGTAAGAGTTCCCGTCTTATCAAACACCACAGTGTGAAGATCTGTCAACGCTTCTAGATAGTTCGCTCCTTTGATCAAGATCCCGTGTCGTGAAGCGCCCCCGATCCCCCCGAAATAGCCTAGGGGAACAGAAATCACCAAAGCACACGGGCAAGAAATGACCAATATTGTCAGGGCTCTATACAGCCATTCATGAAAACTTCCTCCCATCAAAAGTGGAGGCGCTAAAGCAATCCCTATTGCCGCTACAACAACAGCAGGCGTATAATAGCGCGCAAAAGTCGTAATAAACTTTTCCGTGGTCGCTTTGTGGGTACTGGCATTCTCAACCAAATCTAGGATCTTTTGCACGGATGACTCTGCAAACACCTTGGTAACACGCATCGTCAAGACCCCTGTAGTATTAATCATGCCCGCTAAAATGACATTCCCCACTTGGACTCTTCTCGGCACCGACTCTCCTGTCAGCGCAGCCGTGTCAACAAACGAACTCCCGTTCACAATTTCACCATCTAAAGGAACCTTTTCTCCAGGACGAACTAGAATCTGTTGACCAACCTTTACCTCTTCGGGATCAACTTTGATCACCTGCAACTGATGAATTAGATTGGCATACTCAGGACGGAAATTAAGCAAAGCCTGAATGGAATTCCGGGAACGATTGACCGCCCGCTCCTCTAAATATTCACCGACGGAATAGAATAACATGACGGCGACAGCTTCAGGCAAGGCATCAATGGCGATTGCCCCTACCGTAGCCAAAGACATCAGAAAGTTTTCATCAAATATTTGTCCCCTAAATACGTTGCGCACAGCCTTTGCTAGAACTTTGTAGCCTACTATTAAATAAGCCATGAAATAAAGCAAAGACTCTAGAATCGCGACAGAACTGTTTTTCCAACGCCACTCAAGAAACAAACTCCCTGTAAATAATGCTAAAGCTGAGATGATTCTTATAAGTCTCCATTGATTTTCCCTATTCACACGGGCAGTCTCGTCAGGAGTGGCTACTTTAGGCTTCATATGGATAGGTATGAGTTTGACGCCCTCTTCAATCCTGTCCATAATATCCTGAGCTTGCTCTGCCCGTGAAGGAGGCAAGAAAACAGTCTTGGTCGCAAAATTGATGGTTGTTTCTCCTATTCCTTCTGTTGAACTCAAGCTTCTCTCCATTTTCGCAGAACAATTTGCGCAGAATTCCCCTTCAATACGATACTTCACTCGTTCTTCTACTTCAGGTATCAGTTCAGACATCTCCTTTGCCTCTCATAAATACAATTGTGCTAGCAGTTTCTCCATCTCTTATATATTATGTGTTCATATGTTTATGTGTTCATATATAAGTTAACATAGCTACCTTGATATTGCAATCAAAAATTCATCTACATGATTACCCCCTCGCCTATGGTTGATACTAATTAATCTTCGTTTCTGACTTTCTTAATTCTTGCTCATACTTTTGATTAGCTTTCACACTTCTAAGAAAAGCGATGATACTCATTGTTAAGACTGTTCTTTTGTAATATGATAAATATGGCTTTTGTTGGTTGATCGAGTTTCACTTTCTTAATTCTTTCATTCTCAAAGCCTTATATTCTTAAGATAAGAGGTTAGAAACGATGCAAACCATCCTTGTCATTGCCCTCGGGGGCGCACTTGGAGCTATCTCCCGTTATGGCATCGGAATATGGATTTCAGGTAAATGGAACCAGGGATTTCCATTACACACGTTCTTGATTAATATTAGCGGCGCTTTTCTCTTAGGGTTCATCAATATCTTATTGCTTGAACGATACACCATCAGCCCCCTCTGGCGTTTAGGAATCGGTGTCGGCTTTTTAGGGGCTTTCACAACCTTCTCTACCTTTAGTTTTGAGGTGATCTCCTTATTTGAAGCGGGAAGTTTCTATACGGCAGGCTTATACACCTTACTGAGTGTGGTCGTAGGGTTTAGCGGCGTGGCCCTAGGGGTCGCTTTGGCTCGATTGCTCTATGCAACTTAACTATATAACACGAATTTTACAATCACTGTATGTTGACACAGCCACAGATTTGTTTTATAGTGACCATAATACGTACAACTAAATATTGAATTTCTCTTATCAAGAGTGGCGGAGGGACTGGCCCAATGATGCCCGGCAACCGATAGCGTAAGTTATGAGGTGCTAATTCCAACAGAGCCGTAGGTTCTGATAGATGAGAGTAGCTTGTTAATAATACAACGGCCACTTCTCATTGAAGGGGCCGTTATTTATTGACAACTATTCATTCAAGGAGGATATTAATGATGACTAAAGAACGTCAACTCGGCTTTGAAACCCTATCCTTACACGGAGGTCAAATCCCAGATACCGCCACAAATTCACGGGCTGTCCCAATCTACCAAACCTCTTCCTTTGTCTTCAATGACACAGATCATGCTGCCAATCTATTTGCCCTCAAAGAGTCCGGTAATATTTACACCAGAATCATGAATCCCACATCTGACGTCTTTGAACAACGCCTGTCACTTCTTGAAGGAGGCGTTGGGGCACTCGCCACTGCTTCCGGCCAAGCAGCGATTACCTACTCCATTTTAAACATCGCTCAAGCTGGCGATGAAATCGTCGCTTCGAGTTCTCTTTACGGTGGTTCATACACGTTGTTTGCCTATACATTTGCGAAACTAGGCATCAAAGTGCACTTTGTGAACGTTGATAAGCCAGAAGAATTCCGCGCCAAAATCACTGCTAAAACAAAAGCCTTATACACGGAAGTCATCGGAAACCCGCAAATAAATGTTTCCGATCTTGAGACGATCGCTAATATCGCTCACGAAAACGGAATTCCCCTGATTGTTGATAACACCTTTGCTTCACCGTACTTATGCCGTCCGTTTGAACATGGAGCAGACATCGTCGTTCACTCTGCGACTAAATTTATTGGTGGACACGGCACCTCCATTGGCGGCGTAGTTGTGGACTCTGGGAACTTTGATTGGAACAATGGCAAATTTCCAGGGCTCAGCCAACCAGACCCTAGCTACCATGGCATTATCTATACAGACGCCTGCGGAAAGGCTGCCTATATCACCAAAGCAAGGGTGTCGCTGCTACGCGACACTGGGGCTGCACTCTCACCTTTTAACTCGTTCTTGTTTTTGCAAGGATTAGAAACGCTCCCTCTGCGCATGGAGCGCCATGTCGAAAACGCCCAAAAAGTTGCCGAGTTTTTGGACCAGCATGAGCTGGTTACTTGGGTTAACTATCCAGGCTTAGCAAGCAGTCCTTATCACGCACTCGCTCAGAAATATTTACCCAAAGGAGCAGGCGCAATTTTTACCTTTGGAGTCAAAGGCGGCCTGGCTGAAGGGAAGAAGTTTATAAACAGCCTGAAGCTATTTTCTCATTTAGCAAACGTGGGAGATGCTAAATCCCTCGTCATCCATCCTTCAAGCACAACTCATCAACAGCTGGATGTCGAATCGCAGCTCGTTGCCGGCATATCGCCCGATATGATCCGCCTCTCCATCGGGTTAGAATTGATCGACGATCTATTATATGATTTAGATCAAGCACTTCAGGCAAGTCAGAAAGGATAAAGAAATGCCAATTAGAATACCAGAACATTTACCCGCTATGGAAATACTCAATCGAGAAAACATCTTTGTGATGGGAGAGGAA
>DASRMG010000229.1:0-12571 GCA_035648035.1 Desulfosporosinus sp.
TTCACCTTTTTTATTATGTGTAACATCCATTCTTACAAAGAGACAATGGAACTATACTAATAGGGCATCTAAGACTACCATAATTAGGTACTTTTTATTGCTCAAATTTACCCACAATATTTACGAAAAGAGCCTAATATTATGACCGGGGATAGGGTGTGATTTACCATCTTTACTGTACTTGCCAATCCGAGGTCCAATGAGTAAGGCGCCGATGAGAGCTGCCCAACCACCAACGGAGTGTACAACGGTAGAACCGGCAAAATCAACCATACCACGTTCTTGTAACCAGCCACCACCCCAGATCCAGTGACCTACTACGGGGTAAATCAAAGCGCTAATGACGATACTGTAAACCAAGTAAGAAGAGAATTTCGTTCTCTCAGCCATAGCTCCCGAAACAATGGTTGCAGCAGTCGCCGCAAAGACAGTTTGGAAAATGAGGAATGCCCATATGGGAATGGTTAGACCCAAATGTTCAAAAGTACCAGTAGTTCCAAAACCGGTGGTGCCGAAGAATCCGGCATAGTCTGCACCGAACATAATTGCAAATCCTACAAGCCAGTATACTAAAGAGCCTAACGCAAAGTCCATTAAGTTCTTCATAATAATGTTGCCGGCGTTCTTAGCTCGAGTAAAGCCCGTTTCCACCATAGCAAAACCTGCTTGCATAAAGAAAACCAGAAAACCACAGATTAAGACCCAAATGGTGTTAATCGCTATGGCATTGCTTTCAGCGGTTGGTGCAGCATCGGCGGCCAAGACGACAGAAGGTATGGCCAAAAGTATCAGTGTGATAATTCCAAGTAATGCTACTTTTTTTAATAAAAGTCCTTGTTTTAAATTAAATTTCATTAGATGATTCTCCCTCCACTATTTTAATAAATATGAATTTGGATGTGGTCTTGCAAGCACCTCCTCAAATATAAAAGGGCGCTAGGACATGACTGTCCAAGCGCCTTTGCTTTCATAAAAAAAGGCGCTCTCGAAAAGATTCGAGAGCGCCTTTGCTCATTACGGTTATTATACAGAGTATTTGCCCAAACGTCTAGTAATTTTGTAATTAAATACTGTATACATAAAGGTGAAGTATTGTTATCTAGGCGTCACTCATTCACAGCCCTCGCCACAGCTTGAATGATCTCCACCACCAGGTTGGCGGACTGGTACAGATGTTCTTCTTCGAGACATTCTTCGGTGGTATGATACTTCTGCATTCCGGTCCCGAGAACAGCGCAGGGTACTCCGTAACAGTTATAATGGTTGGCATCGCTTCCACCGCCGGTTGCCCCAAAGACTGGAGTTAAGCCAGCGAACCTAGCAGCTTGAGCCGCGAGAACTGCAATTTGTGATTCCTCCACCAGGCTAAAGGGGTCATAGGCTCTTTCGGCCTTTATTTCCGCAACAGCACCCATCTCCTGAGCGCAACGTATGAAGGCTTCGCATAGTTCCTTGGTCTGGAGTTCCATTTTTTCTAAGTTGTGGCTTCTCGTTTCACAAGTAATTTCTACACGTTCGGCTACAATATTTGTGGCTAGGCCGCCGTTGATCGTTCCAATATTAGAAGTCGTTTCCTCGTCAATGCGTCCTGTCTTTAGGCTTGCAATTGCTTTAGCAGCTGCCACTATTGCGCTAATTCCATCTTCAGGCGCCACTCCGGCGTGAGCAGCCTTTCCTTTAATTATTACTTTGATTCGATCTTGTCCGGGAGCTTGTAAAATAATATTGCCCGGTTTGCCACCGGAATCCAAAACAAAACCCAGGTCTGCCTGCAACAGCGTTCTATCTAGGTTTCTGGAGCCATTGACACCACCTTCTTCAGCGACACTAAGCACTACCTGGATATCCCCATGGGGAATATTTTTCTCTTTAATAGTTCTTAGCGCTTCAAGAATCGGTGCGATACCGGATTTATCATCAGCTCCTAAAATTGTTGAACCTGCAGAAGTAATGAGTCCCGCGTTCAGCACTGGCTCAATATTTAAACAGGGCTGGACTGTGTCCATATGGGCTGAGAGTAATAATATGGGAGCCTTAGGAAGATTACCATGTAGATAGGCGAAGACATTGCCACAGTTACCCCCAATCGCTATACCAGCTTTATCTTCAGTTACCACCATGCCTAAGCTTTTTAGACGATCTTTGAGGTGATCGGCGATTTGTCGTTCATTCTTAGTAGGAGAATCAATTCTTAAGAGTTCAATAAACTCGGCTAACAATCGTTCGCGATTAATCATTGCTTTAATCCCCTTCCTGCAATTGCCCTTATTCTTGTAGGCGTGGGAGCTCATCTTCTAGTATTGGTAGCATAGGGCCATAATGACCGATCTAGACGGATCATTTACCAGCCAAGGTAGATATGATTTGTCCTTTACAAACTTGTACACACATAGAGCATCCTCGAATAGCTTTTGGAAAGCAGCGTCCCTTATGGAAACGGTTCCCCTCAAATGCCTTTGCTGGGCAAACGTCGATACACTGTCTGCAGTTAGTACATGCTTGGTACGACTGATGTAAGTCAGACTGGAGAAGGCTGGATTCCAAAGGGGCATTAGTAAAGACTGAGGCAAATAGAAGTCTCGAACCATACTGAGGGTTTACCACCAGACCGTTTTTCCCCCAATTTCCCAGACCCGCAGAGACTGCTAAAGGACGAAAATCACCGAAAATAGAAAGAGGTGTTTTGATACCTGCTGAATATCCCTCTTTACTTAAAATATCAGTCAAATTGTTAAGCAGTTTCCAACTCCTCCATACCTCCTCGCCAAACCGTTTGGTTATGTAAAACGGTTGATTTAAGACCCATTTAGTTGAGAAAGGAAAGCCAATCACCATGACCGGTTCTTGCTGCCTTATTTTCGTATAGCCTACAACTAATGCACCTTGATGTAAAGATATATCAGTAAGATACTTCTGCAATTCAACGGCCCTTTGCACGTAAAACACCTCTTTCTTAAATATGAAAAAATATAGCATAATTTGATTGGATTTTGAATCTATTGGATTAAAGTTAGCTTACCCAAAATATCTTAATATTTTCAGGTTCCGGCCATCAAAGGTCTTCCATTGGCGTTTTTGCTATATTCCAAAAGCAGTCATATGAAAAGACAGAGAACACATGTCCATTTAAGCGCATAGAATAAAAAGTAAAAAGCTAGCGTTTCCTCCGTAGTCAATTAAAGGTTTTCGGAGAAAGGCATGAATAGTATTTGTAAGCGTGAACTCAAGGTGGTAACATTTAATGAAGCAATTTAATGATTGGCTGGGAGAGCGACTGTCCTATTGGCTTTCGACCATGGCTATGTTTTATATTATTACTGGCATGGTGTTAGTGCCGCTGCTATTTCAACGACCTCAGGGTCTAGTTGGTTGGATGCAATATGCTATTTCGGTTTTCTTCCAAGGCGCAGCACTTCCTGTTCTTGGTTATGTAGCTCGTAGGGCAGGAGAAGGCCAGGAGCGGGTTCTTAATGAGACTCACGATGCAGTAATGGAGCAACTCATATTAATCAAAGAAGATCTGGAATTGGCCCGTGAGCAACGGGATGAACTTGAAGCATTAATGACTGAGCTACGTGTGAAAAGCCCAAATACTAATAAAGAGTGATGTGATAGAAGAGTCTTCAAAAGCGATCACTCTTCTATCACGTCAAGAACGTGAAATGTTCCCAGCTGTATGCGCTACTTGTGGAAAAGAAACGACTGTTCCTTTCCAACCTTCTGGCGACAAACCTGTATATTGCAGAGAGTGCTTGCGCACGTAACAACTACTAAACCATTCAGAGTAAAAGACCTTCCAAGTTGAAACTTGGAAGGTCTTTTTGTCATTAATTGTCTATTAAACTGAGCAATATAGTTAGTTATGAAGAATCATTCGTTCAAACTAGTGTAATGTCAGCAAAGGCGAGGCAACGATAGACTCCATAAGACTTAATGAAAACCATAGAAGGTCAAGGAGATCTTATTATCTCTTGTGAACGCAAATAAATATGGCTAGGCATCCGTAACTTGACGGATGGCCTAACCTAAATATAAGAGAAATGAGAAGAGAAGAGTAATAATAGTATGCCCCTTGGACTCTATAATATACGCTGGTATCTTAAATTTTACGGTGAGAGCCCTTTACGTAAAGCAAATGTTAAATTTATAGCCCTGGGGTACACTTTTGTTGCTTCCTCAGTGAGAACTTAAAACCAAACCCTTTACACATATAAATTTAGTGATAAAATAAAATAACTAAACTATTATATTTCGTAGAGATATAATCATTCGGTAGAAAACAACAGCTAGAGTAAGCTGTAAGTTAAGGATGGGGAGGATAAAAGAATGGATAACAGAGAATTATGGACAGCCTTGGGTATGGACTTAGAGAAACACGATGAATTTCTGGCACCCATACCATCGATATTGAAGAACCTGTTTTGGGACCGACCAAATCGTCCAAAAGCGATGGGATATTTTGATGCTGTAGTAGGAGATGTTCATGGGATTCGTGTGCACGAACTTTATGCGATGAAAGAAGCTGGCGCTAAAGTATTTTCAACCTTTTGCGTCTATGTCCCGGAAGAAATTGTTGTAGCGACGGGAAGTGCTAGCATTGGACTATGTGCTGGGGCCCAGTTTACGGTATCCTCGGGAGAAAAGGTCTTGCCTCGTAACCTTTGCCCCCTGATTAAATCAACTATGGGCTTTAAACTAGATCGGGTTTGTCCTTATTTTCAAGTTTCCGATTGGGTCATCGGCGAGACGACTTGTGACGGTAAAAAGAAAGCCTGGGAGATTCTCAATGAACATATCCCCACCTATGTCATGGAACTGCCGCAAAAAAAAGAAGCCAAAGACGCTCGCCTATGGGACGAAGAAGTGCGTGAATTTGCTTCGTTTATTGAACGCGAGACTAAGGTGAACTTAACCAAGGAAAATCTAACTCAGGGAATTCAAACGATTAACAGTAAGCGTCAAGCCCTTCAAAGGTTAGCCAACTTAAGGCAACATAGCCCAGCGCCTATTCACGGTTTAGATGTCCTGCTGATCAATCAACTCTCCTTTTTTGATGATCCAGTTCGCTTAGCTGCCCAAGTGAATGCTTTGTGTGACGAACTTGATGTACGGGTTAAAGAGGGGATTGGAGTTGCACCCGTTGATGCCCCTAGGATTTTGGTGACGGGTACGCCACAACCTCTTCCAGCTTGGAAACTTCATGCATTAATTGAACAAGCCGGAGCTGTTGTTGTGGGGGAGGAAACCTGCACGGGTGAACGCTATTTTAAGGATGTGACTGAGCCCGCGGATAATGTATCGGATATGCTCACGAATATTGCTAAGCGCCCTTTAAAGGTGAATTGTGCTTGTTTTACCCCAAATACAGGACGCATGGAAGATATAACGCTCATGGCGAAACATCTAAACGCAGACGCCGTGATTGATTTTAGTCTTCAGTTCTGCCAGCCCTATGGCGTGGAAAGTTATTTTGTCGCTAAGGAAATGGAGAAGAGAAAGATTCCCTTCTTGCAGCTTGAAAGTGATTTCTCCGAAGAAGATCAAGGGCAACTTTTAACTCGGATTGAGGCTTTAATTGAGATGATTCGTGCATGAAACAAGCGGGTCTAGATCTCGGTTCAGTTAATACGAAGTTGGTCGTGCTGGAAAATGGCGATCGGATTTACAGTCAAGTCATACCCTCCCGCTTCGATTCTGTCAAAGCAGGTATAAACCTTTTAGAGACCTATGCTGGAAAATACGGAGAGAAGCCAGAAAAGCTCGTGGTTACAGGGTACGGCCGAGTCAATTTTCCTGAGGGACGAGTGATCACGGAAATCACCTGTCAGGGCAGAGGCTGTCATGACTATTTCCCAGATTATGCATACATTCTGGATTTAGGAGGACAAGACTCTAAAGTTATTAAGAAAAGTGCAGAAGGAAAAATTGTTAAGTTTATCATGAACGACAAGTGTGCTGCAGGAACGGGACGTTTTTTAGATGTTATCCTCAAAGGATTAGAACTTACGTCGGAGGAACTAAATTTAGCGGCACAGGCCAAGCCGATGCCCATCAACTCCATGTGTACCGTTTTTGCTGAGTCTGAAGTCATTACAATGCTTGCGAAAGGGATTCCCAAGCCGGAGGTGGTTGCAGGCCTCTTCAAAAGTACTGCGAAACGCTTAGCTAATTTCATTGAGGCTGTTGGGCATCCAGAATGTTTGATTTTCACTGGAGGAGGAGCACATTATAACATCCTTGTCAGCTTCCTAGAAAGGGAGTTAAAAGGGAAAGTTGTGATTCCACCAGAGCCTGAGTTAACAGCGGCTTTAGGTGCAGCGTTACTCGCTTAACAACTGGGTGATAGCACTCACTTAATGGTACAGGAAGAGAGCTCGATTTCGAGCTCTCTTTAGTTATATAAGCTAGGTTGGCTTGAAATAGACTCCTGAACCTCCCAAAAACAGGGCATTATTGATATTTTTACGATAGTCTAATATACTAAACGTATTGTTTTATCACTAACTTAAATATATTAGCGTAGGTATATCCACTGATTATGGTTATGAAAGGTGGTGCTTTTCATGCATTCGCTTTGGCAGGGCAAGGCGCCCATTTATGAAGCACTTATAAAATATAAATCTATGCGGGTGGTGCCGTTTGACGTGCCCGGACATAAGCAAGGCAGAGGAAACCCCGAACTCACTGAATTTTTAGGCCAGAAATGCCTTTCGGTAGATGTCAATTCGATGAAGCCACTGGATAATCTTGTCCATCCTGTCTCTGTAATCAAGGAGGCGGAGGCACTGGCTGCAGATGCTTTTGGTGCGAAACACGTGTTTTTTATGGTCAACGGTACCACCGCAGCTGTTCAGGCGATGATCATGAGCGTGTGCAAACAGGGTGACAAAATCATCATGCCCCGTAATGTTCATAGAAGTGCCATAAACGCCCTTATTATTAGTGGGGCAATTCCTGTCTACGTTAATCCCGGCGTGAATAAGCTGTTGGGGATACCCTTAGGTATGTCTGTTAACGAGGTAAAAAAAGCCATTGAGGAAAACCCGGATGCCAAAGCAGTTTTTATTAATAATCCTACATACTATGGTATCTGTTCCGATTTAAGGTCGATTACGGAGCTTGCCCATCACCATAACATGGCTGTCCTTGTGGATGAGGCACATGGTACTCACTTCTACTTCGGTGAGAATATGCCCGTCAATGCGATGGCAGCAGGAGCAGATATGTCAGCCGTCAGTATGCATAAAACAGGTGGGTCCCTGACTCAAAGTTCTTTTCTGCTAAAAAATGATCTTCTTAGCACAGGTCATGTGCGTCAAACCATTAACCTTACCCAGACCACCAGCAGCTCCTATCTGCTCTTGTCGTCTCTCGATATTTCCAGACGAAATCTTGCTTTGGACGGCAAAAATATCTTTAAAAAAGTCTCTTCTCTGGCCCAATATGCTAGGGATGAGATCAACAAAATTGGCGGATACTACGCCTTTTCCACAGAACTTATCAATGGAGATTCGGTGTTTGATTTTGACCAGACCAAGCTTTCTGTCTATACGAGAGAAATAGGGCTGGCAGGCATTGAAGTGTATGACATTCTGCGTGATGATTACGGAATTCAGATCGAGTTCGGTGATATAGGCAATATCCTGGCCATAATCTCCGTGGGGGATCGTGAGCTGGCCCTGGAACGTCTGGTTTCTTCTCTGTCTGAAATAAAGAGACTATATATGAAGGATAAAGCGGGAATGCTTGATCATGAGTACATTAATCCAGATGTAGTGATAGCACCTCAGCAAGCCTTCTATTCCAATCAACACTCTGTCGCCATTACAGTGAGCGCTGGTTATATATGCGGAGAATTTGTTATGTCTTATCCCCCGGGTATTCCTATTTTGGCCCCAGGAGAACGGATCACCAAGGAAATCATTGATTATATCAACTATTCCAAGGCCAAGGGCTGCTTCCTGACAGGTACAGAGGATTTGGCCGTTGAGAACATTAAAATAGTGGAGGAATAAACAATGGAACTATGGTATACAGAACAACATACAGAGAACGTTCGTTTTTCGATCAAAATAGACAAGCCACTTTATACAGGACAAAGCGAATTCCAAAGAATTGACGTTTTTAATTCTCAGGAATTCGGCAATTTCTTTACGCTGGACGGTTTAATGATGGTGACTGAAAAAGACGAATTTATTTACCATGACATGATCGTACATGTCCCAATGGCCACCAATCCAAAGATTAAGAAGGTCTTGGTGATTGGCGCAGGGGACGGTGGAACCATCAGAGAGCTTACGCGCTACAACACGATTGAACACATTGACATGGTGGAAATTGATAAAATGGTGGTGGATGTGTGCCGAGAATATTTGCAGCAGACCGCCTGCAAGCTGGATGACCCAAGAGTTCAGATGTATTTTGAGGACGGGCTTAGATTTGTTCGTTCAAAAGAAAACGCCTATGATCTAATTATTGTCGATTCCACCGACCCTTTTGGGCCGGGCGAAGGTCTGTTTACGCGGGAGTTTTACGGTAATTGCTTTAAGGCGCTGAAGGATGACGGCATTCTAGTTAATCAGCACGAAAGTCCCTATTATGAGGAGTATGCTAAGTCCATGCAAAGAGCACACAAGAGGATCCAAGAAATTTTTCCAGTTTGTAGGGTATATCAAGCGCACATTCCAACCTACCCGTCCGGTCACTGGCTGTTTGGTTTTGCGTCCAAAAAGTACGATCCACTGACTGACCTAGACGAGCAAGCCTGGAATAGTCTGGGACTGAAAACAAGGTATTACAACACTGAGCTTCATAAAGGTTGCTTTGCTCTGCCTAACTACGTTAAGGAAATTTTAGCAAGCCCAGAGAAGTAAACGCGTTCACCTTTAGCTGAACATAGTGCTTCCAGCTTCCACTTAGAAGTGGAGCGTTGGATTAAAGCTTGATCATATTGAACTTCAATATAACCCACTGATTAGATCAGTGGGTTATATTTTTTTTAGTATTATAACTCAGGCTTCTGTTCTTACTAGATTAGTAAGGCACGATGCATGGTGCCTTCTCGTCATATATTTGTCAGGGCCTTTGCTAAAAAAGGATGAAATCCCATATTTATGGAAATATTAGGGTTTGTCCGTTGCTTTTTTGGAAATAATGTTTAAAGAAACATGCTTATAGATTGGCCCAACAGAAATATGACTTAAACCAGTTCATATACTCTAGTAGGGAGGGATGCCAGTGCAACATTCCGTGCAATTAGGAACACAAGATTACCGGGAGAGTATCTGTGAATGTCTACGCAAACTGCGTGAACAGGAGCAACTTCCTCTACAAGTTGTTGAACTACAACAGGGAAAACGCTGGCTTATTCAGTGTAAGTTTGATGACCCTTCGTCCGAGGCAACAGAAAATGAGGATATTGTTCAAAGAATCCATCGTTATTATTTAGCAAATGCCCTAGCAGAAACAATTTTACACCATTGGGAGAAGAAGCATGTGCACCAGATAGTCCAAAAAAAAGAGCATTTAAGTGAAGATCATTGGCAAGCGGTCAGTGAGAAAGCTCTAGAGTATTTAAATAAAGGACTAGGGCAAGTGCGGGGTTATAGTGTGAACCGAAAGACAAGTCTTGTTACCCAGATTTTAAGTTGCTTAGACCAAAGTTCTATTTTTGACATAGAGGGATTTTTACTTTTTCGTGCCCAAGAATATAAAAGCCAAGTCAATAAAGCTGTGGAATACGCACTAGATGAGTTCGTTATTGATAAAGAATATACTGAATTCATTACGCTCTTAAAACACTTTGTGGATAGCCAAAAACCGCAATTAGCGTGGCTACACGTCGGCATGACGCCTCAAGGGAAGTTCTATCTGTATAACAACGAAGGCGTCGAAGTAACGCATCAATTCCTTGAAGATTACCAGCTAGACAATGTCCATGAGCTAGGGTATGAAGATTTGTTGGTCAGTGCTTTGATTTCAGTGGCACCCCACCAGATTACGTTGCATATTGGTTATGAGGGCTTCAAAGATACGTTGAAAACCATCCGTAGTGTCTTTGGGGATAGAGTGAACGATTGTAAAGGGTGTCCCTTATGTGAAAAGATTTTGACAAACGACAGATTATTGTTATAATATGAACTAACGCAACTTTTACCAAACATCGCTTAATATGCAAGTAAGGATGACCATAAGCTTGTATTAAATTGTAAATCGTTGAAGGGGATAAGTACCCTGATCTGTCGTGCAAGAGATGAAATGCCCTGGCTGAAAGCATTTCTCACGAATGTAGGGAGAAAACCACCCTGGAGTGTTGGGCTGAAATAAGTAAGCTTAGCCGTACCCCGCGTTAAGGGATATCGAGTAAAAGGTAATACTTATGACCTTTTAATTGGGTGGAACCACGGGAGTTAACTCTCGTCCCTACTAGGGACGAGAGTTTTTTGTTGATTAATGGGTAAGGAGTGATTCGAATGATTAAGGTGACCTTAAAAGACGGCTCAATTCGTGAGGTTGAGTCAGGAACGACCATAGCAGGACTTGCATCGTCCATTTCACGGGGTTTGGCCAAGGTGGCAGTAGCTGGAAAAGTCAACGATACTATGAAGGATCTATCGTGTCCCCTTACTGAAGATACGTCCGTGGAAATCGTAACGATCGATAGCCATGAAGGATTAAACGTCTTAAGGCATTCTACCGCACATTTGATGGCACAAGCTGTAGGAAATCTATTTCCAGGGACAAAATTGGGGATTGGACCGTCGATTGCAAAGGGGTATTATTATGACTTTGACTCTGAACATGTCTTTACGCCTGAGGACTTGACGAGCATAGAGAAAGAAATGAAGCGTCTTGTGAAAGAGAAGCAGTCTTTCGAACGGAAAGAAGTCTCCCGACCAGAGGCCCTGACTCATTTTAATACCTTGGGTGAGAAATATAAGGTTGAACTCATCGAAGGTCTACCAGAGGATGCAACAATTTCAATGTACACGCAGGGGAATTTTACAGATCTCTGTGCGGGGCCACATCTCCCATCAACTGCCAGCATAAAAGCCTTTAAACTTATGACCTTGGCTGGTGCCTATTGGCGGGGGAGCGAGAAGAATAAGATGCTCCAGCGTATCTATGGAACGGTCTTTGCTAAAGCCGCAGATTTGGAAGATCACCTGTTCAAGTTGGAAGAAGCTAAGCGACGTGACCATCGTAAGCTTGGCTTAGAACTTGATCTCTTTAGCCTTCATGAAGAGGGACCGGGTTTTCCTTTCTTTCATCCTAAAGGCATGATTTTGCGTAATGAACTGGAGGATTTCTGGAGGCAGGAACACCGTAGACGTGGATACCAGGAGATTAAGACACCGGTAATCCTTAATCGTTCGATGTGGGAACAATCAGGGCATTGGGAACATTATAAAGAAAACATGTATTTCACCAAGATTGATGAACAGGACTATGCTATCAAACCTATGAACTGTCCAGGTGGCATGATCGTGTATAAGACCAAACTACACAGTTACAGGGACCTGCCACTCCGGGTTGGAGAACTAGGCTTAGTACACCGTCACGAACTCTCCGGCGCACTTCATGGATTGTTGCGCGTTCGAAGCTTTACGCAAGATGATGCTCACATCTTCATGCTCCCCTCACAGATTAAGGAAGAACTTATTGGGGTCATTGAACTAGTGGATTATTTCTATAAAGTATTTGGCTTTGACTACGAGGTTGAAGTATCCACCCGCCCTGAAGACGCCATGGGATCAGATGAGGACTGGGAGACAGCGACAAAGGCACTCCAAGAAGCCTTAGAAGAAAAGGGTATGAAATACAAAGTTAACCCAGGCGACGGGGCCTTCTATGGACCTAAGATTGATTTTCATGTGAAGGATTGCCTCGATCGGACTTGGCAATGCGGAACGATTCAGCTTGATTTCCAAATGCCCGAGAAATTTGACTTAACCTATGTTGGGGAAGACGGTCAAAAGCATCGTCCGGTCATGATTCATCGAGTGGTGTATGGAAGCATTGAACGCTTCATTGCAATCTTAACGGAGCACTTCGCAGGGGCTTTTCCTGTCTGGTTGGCACCAATTCAAGTCCGTATCCTGCCAATTAGTGAGCGACATCATGAGTATGCTAAAACACTGGTTTCCCGTCTGATGGCACTCGATATCCGAATAGAGGCGGATGAACGCAAAGAAAAGATCGGCTATAAGATTAGGGAGTCTCAAACTGAAAAGATTCCGTTTACGTTAGTCGTAGGAGATCAGGAAGCTGAATCTGACATGGTCGCCGTCCGGCGGTACGGCCAAGGGGACGCTGGAGAAAAGATGACTGTTGAGTCCTTTATCGCCCTGGTGCAAGCGGAAATCAGGGGTAAGATTATCCATCAGGTTGAAATAAAAGAAGTCTAAGTCTGACGATGACGATTGGGTATAAGGTGAATTGAAAAGGTAACTTCCACTTTGTAAAGTTTATTTCCACCCAAGCAAGCATTAGTATGGAAATCTTGGTAAGAAATAATTTCCGTCTATCGTTTCTTCGGTGGATTTGTTATAATCAGACCGAAAACAGGCGT
>DASRMG010000230.1:0-9503 GCA_035648035.1 Desulfosporosinus sp.
GTTCATATTTGTGCGCGGGTTCGGGACGAGTACTCACTATTGGTCAAGGCAGACAAAGATAAGATTATGGTTTCAAACATTGATCGAAATAGTGTTATGTGGATGCTGAATTATGAGGCGAATGTGGCTAGAACCTTCGATGGAAACAAAACTTTTCAACATCAATAGCACAAAGGTCATGGACATATTATTGTCCGTGACTTTTGTTATCGTAATGAATATTCCCCTTAATTTTATTTTACCAGGGGAAAGGAGTTAATTGAGATTCAACGAGTTTGTTCATAAGTTCGAAATCTCGATATAGTAGTTAATTTGTTTGAGCATAAATGCTTTCTAATTCTAGTTTCAAATGATAGTAATTATGGACAGCTCTTAAATTATTATGACTTTTAGCCCCAACCTTGAAGACGAGGTTGGGGTCTTTTTTACAGATGGGGCAATCGCAAGGGAGTGGAGCATCTAATGATGGCATATTTCTTTGTATGTTTGAATGGCCAATTTTAAAGGTTCTAAACGGATTAAAATAAAGTAAACATTGGTACATGCTAGCTTTCATCGGTCGCGAAGAGTCAATAGAACTTATCCCCAATTTAAATAATTCCTTAGCCACTTCGATTCCTGATATTCCGAAAACATGTAATTCTGGGCCAACAACTTTTACGGCCGCCCTGACTCGTTCGACGATCTGGTCTGCTACGTAGAGGGAAGCCAGAGAGCCGATGGCAAGATGATCGAATCCTATTCGGGACATCTCTCTAGCACAATATCTGATCGTCTCGTGATTATTGCCTTGAATTACGCCGACAGACTTAAAGTTCGCAGGAAGATTAGACGATTTATACAAATGCATGAACTCATAGGCATTAGCTAATGTTGTTTCAACTCTGCGATATACCTCAACCTTGTCTGTGATATTAGGTGGAATGGGAAAGTCTAGATGACAAATTAGAGTGGGTATTGTTGATCCATGTGAAACATTTAATTGAGTTTGAAAGGTTTTTGATTGGTTAAAAGATTTGTTGGGATTACCAATTAAATTGAAAGCGCCACTATCAATCATTAAACTCTGAGGCATTATTGGAAAACGATTTATATTCCATGAAAGTGGAATGTGGGAAAGGCTTACTAGAACGTTTGTTTCAGGGATATATGCCTGGTAGACAGGATCACTATCTGTCCAACACATAAAAAATTTAAGAGACATAATATTCCCCCCTTTTTAAATTGGAAACATAATGTTATAATATATTATAACATTATGTTTAAATATATTACAACTAAATTTAAAGGAGGAGAGACTATGTTATTCAAAACTGTTTATGGTCCTGAGTTACATAATGTACACAACTTTATCTCTAATAATGGACCAACAGATAAGGACACCCTTTATGAATCATTTTTGCCAGTTATTAACGGCGAATTTGCCCCGAAAACAAATCTTGATGATGCCATTAGTTTTCTTATCTCAGCTAATCTAGTTTATAAGAATGATTTCGGTAAATATGAAGTAGAGCCTTGTAAGAATTTTCGCCTTAAGTTACTGGAGAATATTAGAGACATTCAATTAGGACGAGTACCGCCACGTTATCCCCTTGATCCATGGTACTTAAACCTCATTGATGAGATTTACGTCAGTCCCAATCGTATGTTAGCATTTCGCCTACATCAATTAACCAATGCAACGAATGTCTGTGAGGTCTTAAGTGAGGAAAGGGTGAATGCCTGGCGTCGAGTTTTGGAGTACTTAGGATTGGGTAACCGCATAAATTCTGGTTTTTTGTGTTCCTATGATCCCCAACTAATCTGGGAGATCATACTTGAATGGGATCAAGTGGAAGGACCCCTTGATCTATTTCTAGAAGAACAAATAAGTAAATACTTGCCATGGAGAAATAAACACGGTGATATATCAGATGCACTCAGAATACCGTTACAAATCCTTGTACGAGAGAAGTTAATTAAATTAGAGAGGAAACAAGATTCCCCATACAGAGGGTTTTTAGGGGACTATAAATGGATACTGAAGGAGGGTGATTCTAAATGTTTCCATGTATTAAAGAGTGTAATCTAGACATATTCACCTGTACAGCTGACCAACGTTTTTTACTAGGTGAAGAGATGTTTTTAAGAACCCATTATCCCATGACTATGAAACGATTTAACCCTGACAGTGTGCCTGATATATGGTCTGAAGAAGATCTTTACAGAGAGATTACGTCAAATTCACAGACCGTTATGGGAAATAGAAATTTCGTCTTATATGGTTCTGCTGGTTCAGGCAAATCAGAGGCAATGCGATGGCTTATGAATAAGATAAGTAAAACTTCAAAAGGTCCTTATATGCTGAGAATTTCAAGGACAGAATTAGATCCAGTAAAAATCCTACAAAAGATACTCCTTAAGTTTAAAGGCATAGAATTAGATGATTCAGTGCATCATCAGTGGGAAGATCTACGCCAAAAACCCGTAACTCTTGCCAATCACTTAGTTTGGGCATCCCTGGGAAAATTATTGTCCAGTGATGCTGAAATAATTCCTTTAAGTTATCAATTAAGACCGTTACTTGAGAAAAATCTAATTTTAAATTTTTCTGGTATAGATAATCCTGAAGATTTTTCTGGGAGGACTGCTGAGTTAGTTTCAATAGAAGATCTAGAGATATTAACTAGACAGTGTTCGATCCCGATTGATATTGACTGTGAACAATTAAGGTATGAAATGACTAAGGAATTTGAAAATGCGATTTTAGGTGGTTATAATTTTGTAAAGACCTTAAAACAAATTAGTTATGAGATTTTCACGCAAACGGGCATACGTCCAATATTACTGATTGATGATCTTGTACAGTCGTTAAACATATACTCAACAGAATTGCTGGATTTTTTTATCACCATGGAAGAAGGTAATTGGGATATTATTTTCGGCTTAACTCCTTCATCGTTTGAAAGCACAAAAAAGGGTAGAGATGTTCTTGAAAGGATTGCAAATCTTGATACCTTCGATGATCGACTAGTAAAGTTATGGTTATCTGATGAGCAAGGACATAACTCTTATTTTATTGATATTGATAACTGTCATCATTTCGCAGCCAGATATCTCTCGGAGGTAAAAAAATTAGGCGGTTTTGTATGCGAACAATGTAATATGATTAAAAGTTGCGTTGACCTTCAAATGGGAACGACTATGAATTGCACTCTTGCGCCCTTCAATCAACCTTTCTTAAGACGGATTTTCAAGTCCTTACCGACTGGAAAGGGTAAAGCCAGGTACTTCATTATGGCAATAGGTGAAATTTTGGAGGATATGAGAAGTGGAAATTTAGTTAATGCTTTACAAAACCATATCGAGCGAGAGTTGTCATTGGATCATCCGGATCAGATAGTTCGACTTATAGGAGAGGCGTTCTCACCAGAAATAACAAATAAAGAAAGTTCTGTGAAAATTAAGAGTAGTATAATCTCAATGTTTATCGATGAAAAAGTAGAACAAGATATAGTCATTCAGATTTCTGATCTTTCTGCCGGTCGGTCATATGTGGAGGGCGTGATACCAGTATGCGAGGACGTAATGTCAGAGTTAAATTCTGGTAAGGCCGCGATAAGGGACTGGTTGGAGGATAGGGAAGTTAATAAGGAATTGCTAAAAGGACTAAGACTCGGACTAGCGCATATTTGTAGAGAGGTTTATCAACCGAACAATATTATTTTGCCGAACACCTCGAGGTTATCCCCTTTATTGAGGTGGGATCAGTCTATAGAAGGTAGTAAAATACCTGTCAAATTCCAAGGTATAGATGACTTTGAAGGAATAAATGTTAGTCGTGATTTAGGGCATACTGCCTATTTACTTAACTATGTTCATTTAAAACGAGGGCAAGGAAAAGAAGTGTTACTAGAGAATGCGTTACATTCTTCTGATGAATTGCATTACATAATGTTTGAATCAAGAAAACTGAAGGAAGAGAATAAAAGCACCCTTT
The DNA here is from genome assembly GCA_035648035.1 of Desulfosporosinus sp. Taxonomy (GTDB): domain Bacteria; phylum Bacillota; class Desulfitobacteriia; order Desulfitobacteriales; family Desulfitobacteriaceae; genus Desulfosporosinus. The sequence continues at coordinate 3,980 of DASRMG010000230.1, forward strand.
GTAAACAAATGAGTATGCCGATTGATGAATTCGTGTATCACCTTTTTATCATATTAATGGAATTAGGGCAGGGCGGAAGTGAAGTTCCAAACATAATTTACACGAAATATAATAACCCTTTGCAAAGAAGATACCCTAAATCAATGTTGCAACAAATTCCTGTTATACCTAATGAACTGACTGAGCTCTCGAGAGCGTTGTTTAAAGATTGGTTTCTTCTGAGGGAAAGTATATATGATGCAGTTCGTTTGATGGATTATGGAAAGAAGTTTAAAAATTCAGATCCCATCCTTGAAATATTTAAAGTTAGCCCCGACTCGATTTCTCCTCAATTTAAAATAGGAGAAATTGAACTTAGAAAATTTGTAGTAGAAATTCAAAAATTCTTAAATCAGGTCTTAGACGTTATCAAAGGAAACGAATCTGTCAAGGAAATTGAGAAGATTAACCAATTGGTTAGACTGGTATCCAATCTAGTACATCCGAGCGAACATATAGAACTTACTAGCATGTTAGCTAACATAAATAAATATATTGACAAACCTATTCCGGATTTGCCAGAATGGCAAAACTGCGTAAAGTTAAAATCGAGGATTAGAAGGCTGCTGCGTGCTTATTTGAGCAAGGACGAGAGTTTGAAGCTCGAATCCCCAATAGAGATTCATCGATTATTAGTCCAAGTACAAAGATTGGAACAAGAAAGTGATTATTTAAAAATTTGCAATCTAATGAATTTCTTTGAAGAAGCTGTTTTATTTGTTCAGGAATCGGAGTGTAAGCTGAATTCGGAGATAGAATTGAACGGCCTTTCCGGATATATTGCAGGTAATAGTTTGTGGAGTAAGGGAAAGGCATGTTTAAATCTTCCCGTTAAAGCAGAGCTTGGGTATATCTACAACCACTTGAATCCCAGTCTAGCAGAGGTATACGATCGAAAACAATATATCCAATACTTGATACAAGTTGGCCCTTATATCAACTATAAACTCTTCGAGGAAGCTAAGGAGGTTGTGTTGAGACTGGGTCCCTGTGTTTCAAGATTAGGTCAAATCCCAATCTTGAGAGGGTATCTTTCGCACGTTATGGAAATATGTGAAAGCTATTCGAAGTCTATAGAAAAGATACTCTACCCTAATGAGTATTCTAGTGTTACTTATAAGTTGGTATCCCAGATTATTGAAGCGTATCAATCTTTAAATTTAACCGGTGTTTGCGATTTATTAGTGGAAATAATGAATAATTTCTCTTCTTACCTACACAGATGGTCTCGTATTATTAGTCACTATGAGCCGGATATACCGCAATTAATTAGCGTGTTATTAAACGAGATTGATATTAAGTACGATTCTTTAAGTGTCCATGAATTGCTTGAAAGGTTGTTAGCTAATATTGAATTACTGATGGATGTACCCTTATTGGCCGAGAGTTTTGCAAGTAATAACTCCATTAATACCAAAGAAATCAATTACATAGAATCTATTCTTAAAGGTGAAATAATCGATTTGCCACTATCAACGACTGAAATAGACGAAGTTTTTAACTTCCTTAGTAAGTTTCCCAATTTGATGGAGGAGGCCAGGGTAGCAATATATATATAGGTTTTAGTACCCTCAATGATTTATTGAATTGAATTTCGTGTTAAAATGTAGTATCAAAATATAAAGACATAGAGGGTATAATGAGTATTGATGAAATATTAAGCATTATTGGTTCACGAATACGTGAGAAACGCAATGAACTAGGTATCACTCAAGAAGGTTTGGGTAATAGCGTACAAAAAAATAAATCGGATATTAGTAATTTGGAAAATGCTAAGTCTCCTAATCCAACTCTTGGGAATTTAACATCCATAGCAAATGCCTTGGGAATGGAAGTTTGGGAACTTCTAAAACCGAATGAAGTATCATCACATCATGTTCTAAAATCAAAATCTCTACAAGAGTTCATCTCGAAGCTTGATGAGAAGAAAATTGATGTTAAACCTGAAGAATTGAGACTACTTGAGAATCTGCGTATCAAAGGGGAATCTCCAGGAGCAACTGAGGTGTATCTTCTATTCTGGATTCTTCACCGTGCATTAACTAGGGATGAGATGGACAAGCTTTTTGAATAATTTGTAGAAAGTTGTAATGAAGGTCTGCCGATACAGAAGAGGGGCCTCATACAACCTCATACTAAGCGCTTGGTATGAGGTTGTATAGAGAAGCAGGGCGCTTGTTTGCTTAAATTGGAGCCCGCTCCTTGCATGTATAGGAGCGGGCTCTCACGCCCTCACTCATATTGTCGTTTGGGTCTTAGCCGTTTAATAGTACCGCTCTCTGGGGTCCGCTGCGCGGGAACCACTCACATATTCGCGGTACCAACTTCGCTAGGACATTCTAATGCGCATCTGCCGCTTTCGTTATCTGCCCTACTGGGCAACTCCCGCTCACTAAGCCGGCATTTGTGGTCCTGGCATCCCGCGCTCGGGAAACCGAACCTCGGGAAGCTAACCGCGCTTAGATCGCCTGCAACCGCGTGCCTAGCTTGGTGAGCTGCAAGATTAGACTTAAGAAATAGCGAAGCCTCTCACTTAGTGGAGATATGCCCTAACCCGCAACTCAGACGTTTATACGTGATCCGCATTTACACCTATTTTGACACCGCTAAGGTATATTGCTTTATTTACTCAATCTCTGTCCTCTTAATGCTATATCAAAAAAAATGGGGATTCAAAAGGACAGAGTTACAAGTTATCCTGGCTATTTAATAAGTGGAAGCACAATCCACTAGCGGATGAGTCATGGGTTCAGGACCGCTCGGGCGTGTGTCTTGTTATTCGTAGACATGATTCACATAGTTGATTAGCAATCATTGACATTATATATTGATTATGGTAATATCATGTTAATTAAATTTGGACCTAATTATGCATAAAAATAATTTATATTACATAGATAATAATTGAACAAGCTTCGATAAGTGTACCATTTCTAAAATGAGTACACTTAATGGAAAAAAAGAAGTTTGTTTTATCTATGTGGTGCAGACCAAAGTGAACTCTTGCTGGGCCTTAAAGTGTCCTGCAAGAGTTCTTTTGTTTTCTGTATCTTGAATATTAAGGGGGGGTTATTGGAGTTGAATAAATCAAAGTTTACTTCGGTCTAAATTAGTATTCTCCTTAAATGAATTGGTCTGCAGAAAGAATGATTATACAGAGCTACACGAGAAGGGAATCCATTTTTGTATACTCAGGCGCAAAAGGCCATGCTTCGGTACCCTGCACAGAATGTAACAGAATTTTTATGGTTGATTGTGAGACATTTAAAGAAACCTCAATGCCACCAAGGAGAAGAAGGGACATAAGTCAAACTAAGTGAATTAAAGACCGAGCACTTAAGAGCATGGCGAAGGTGAATCAACAAGGAAGCCCGTAAGCCCCGTCAAGAGTTCCGGACTTCCTTACTAAGAAACGCGCTTCCGAAGAAGGGGCTCTTATCCTTTGATTATATCCAGTAGTAAGGCATGGTAATAAAATAAATAGTTCAATTTCCAAATATAACAAAATCGGAGTCTATTATGAAAATAGAGTTGGTTTAATAAAATTAAATTTTCCTATATTATACTAAAATGGTATCTGAAATCCCCGTTTTTGCTAAAAAAGGATACAGCTTCCCCTTACCCCAAATCTAATTCCCTAGACTTCAATTTCCTCTTCTAGAACTATTTTACATTTCTTCGGATAGAGTGTAACAAACCAACTTTCAATACCGTACGCTCGTTTTATGGCAGTCTCATACAACTTCATAACCTTCTTCTCTACCTTAATACCAGTTTCATAGAGTTTATCTGAATATGTTATCAAGGGCTTTTCTCCTTTCCAAGTCATACTACCTGCAAATCTTAAGACAGCTTCAAGACTATCAAGAAGACTTCCATTCCAATGTTTCTCCAATCCACCCCATATTCGTTCCACCGGATTATATTTACTATGGTAAGGTGGATAGTAGGCTAAGAGAACCTTTACCTTATATTTGACTGAAAACTCCATCATCCGTTTCATAAATTGGGTTCGATGACTGTTATTTTCAGGTCCGTTATCTGCATTTAAGATTAGAGTATCCTTACCCTGCAAATAACCACTTTTAAGCCAATAAGCTTCTATGCAATCCACCATAGAATCCGCTGTAACTTTAGAGCTTGAAAAGATTATTTCTACACGATCATTGGTTAAATCTAATATCCCAAACGGTGTTACATAGTCACCACCAAAGTCATGGTCTCCGGCCTTAACCGTGACTCGGCTACTGCCGCCTCTCGAAAACTCACCAATTTTCACTCTATCTTTCGTATCAATGGATAGCCTTAAAACATTCTTCTTCGATTGATTCTTGTCGTGTACTTTGTTTAAATTTTTAAAGATTGCATCCGTTTCCTCAATCTTCTTGAGTGGTTTTACCTTTTGTACCCTCTTAAGATGATAACCCATGGCATTTATTTTGGTGTTTAATGTTTGATTGGTCGGTAAATCTTTGTCTTCATAATGCTTGTGTTTAATCAGCTGCTTTCTAACTACATTGACTGTAATTCTTGTAAAGAGCCTTGTCGTTTTAAAGTTGGGATCAGTTTGACTTTGAGAATCCACAATGTTCTTAATATCTTCTATTAAGTTGGGGAGTTTTTCCTCAATTGGTTTACGCCCTCGGGCATTAAAAGCATCCACAATTCTGAATCCGGAGTTTAACTCATGGAGGCCCTTTCTTACAGTACCACGGCTGACCTTAAATTCGTCAGCCACAAGAGATTGACCACCTTTACCAATGTCGACTGCAACTCTTGCCAAAGCCATACGTCTATCAGAGCCTTTAAGTTTATTGATGGTTTCCTTTAAAATATCTTTGCATTTTCCGAAAATGTTATGTATCATATTTCTGTATCCTTTGTTATGTTTTTTGTTTATTGTGGTGATTAACAATTAAAACATATTTCAAGGGATACGTCTTTATTTATTTTCATGCACCTTCCTGTGAACAGGTAGGTGCATGAATGTTTTTCTTGAAATTGACCTCTTATTTTTTTGAGGATGCCTAACCTTCTTTTACAAGCGGGAAATGAAGGGAATGCAGAGTATGTTCAAGATTACATTACAATCTGCCAGGGAAATGAGCGGTTATAATATTAAGGAGATAGCGAATCATTGTGGTCTTACAGAAGACTGCTACAGGAAATACGAAGATGATTTCGGACAAACCCCAGCGAGAGTCGCCCATGCAATATGTACCTTATTAAGGATTAGTTTGGACAGTATTTCCTTCAATGAATAGAGAAAAGAAACCGAAGGCTCATCCCTTCGGTTTCTTTTTGTTCAATTATGTGTGTATAAATGTGTGTATTTGATTTTTCAAAGTGGTGCGGTCGAGAGGACTTGAACCTCCATGCCCTTGCGAGCACTAGAACCTGAATCTAGCGCGTCTGCCAGTTTCGCCACGACCGCGTAACAAAGGTAATTATATGAGAAGAATTAAAGTTTGTCAAACATTATATT
>DASRMG010000231.1:0-16287 GCA_035648035.1 Desulfosporosinus sp.
CAGAAGGTGAGGTTACAATCGGCCCAGCAACACTGTATACTCTCCTGAAAAAAATGCAAGATGCACATTATATCGTGTCTAAATCGATCTCGCAACTAATCTAATATTTTTCTTAATTTCATTTTCTTAAGAATTTCCTTACAATTATAGAAGTATGATATAATTCATTAATAAATTTATTAAATCCTTTCATTTCTTTACTATATAGGAGGTTCCAACTATGCCATCATCTAAGAAACCCCCGAAACCGAAGCGCCAAAAGCGCTTATCAAAAGGTCGGATCGTTCTCTTGTCTTTGGTCAGTGTGATGACACTGATACTAATCAGCTTAGCAATTTTTATTGGATTTGCGGCTGCCTCCACTCCAGAGTGGGACCCCGCAGCACTTCAGGATCAAAAACAAACTTCCTTAATATTTGACATGAACAACACCCATTTTGCCTCACTTCACGGAGAAGAAAACCGCCGAACTGCCAAATCAGCTGATATCCCAGACCTTGTCAAGAAAACGTTTGTTGCGGTTGAAGACAAACGCTTTTATGAGCATTTTGGTGTTGATCCCATCCGTATCTTGGGTTCTGCCCTGAACGACATTCGCTCTGGAAGTGCTAAAGAAGGCGCAAGTACCATTACTATTCAACTGGCTAGAAATGCCTTTATAGGAGTAGAAGATCGTACTGCGAAAAACCTCACTCGTAAGGTTCAGGAAGCAATTATTGCCATACAACTTGAACATGAATACACCAAGGATGAAATCCTCACGTTTTATCTCAATCAAACGTTCCTTGGCGGAACGACATTCGGAATCCAGGCCGCAACGAAAACCTACTTCGGTGAAGAACTCAAGGATTTAACGCCTGACCAGGTTGCACTGCTAGCAGGCTTACCACAAGCTCCCAGTCAGTATAATCCTTATTTTCACCCCGAAGCAGCCAAAAATCGACGCGCCATCGTCCTTGGGGTGATGCGAGATGCGTCAATTATCACGGCACCAGAATATGACACATTTAAAGAGACGCCGTTCACCTATGTTGACACCATGAATAAAGATTTTGGCGGAGCTCAGACAACTGCAGTCGCTGGTACCACTGACAAATATCCTGCTTTTGTAAATACCGTCATCGCAGAACTCGAAAACGATTATAGTATTACTGAAGATCAAATCTACAATGGTGGTTTACAAATTTATACGACGGTTAATCCTAAGATTCAAGAATCTGTTGAAGCTCAGTTTGCTAACCCAGCCAATTTCCCCAAAAGCTTCGATAGCATTCCGGTCCAAGGTGCTATGACTGTCATTGACCCTTCGACCGGCGCCATTCAGGCAGTGTCTGGCGGCCGGGATTATAAGCCAGGTAACCGTAACCGGTCTACCGATGCCAAACGGCCACCTGGATCAACCATTAAACCCTTGGTCGTCTATGGCCCAGCCATCGAACAAGGCGGATATTTCCCAGGTACTGTTCTTGACGATATGCCTGTAACCTTCCCTGGAAACTATTCTCCGACAGACTTTGACACAATATCCAAGGGCTGGAAAGGCCTTATTACCATGCGTTATGCGCTTGAAGACTCTGTCAATGTTTATGCCGTAAAATTACTGAATCTTATCGGAATTGACGCAGGCTATAATTTTGCTAAAGACAAGCTTGGCCTTCCGCTAGATGATTCGGCGCGTGTTTTGAGTTTGGCTCTAGGGACGCCATCATTATCCACGCTAGACATGGCATCTGCTTACGGGGTTTATGCTAACAACGGCGTTAGGGTCACCACCCATGCCATTGTAAAAGTCTTAGACTCTAACGGCAAAAACCTGATTACGCCTACCATTACAAAAAACCGCGTCATGAAGGAAACCACCGCCTATATTATCAACGACATGTTACGAAGTGTTGTGACCAACGGGACAGGTACGAGTGCCCGAATTGGAAACTGGGCTATTGCAGGTAAAACCGGCACCACCTCTTTGGACCCTGAGTACTATGGCAATAAGTCCGGTAACCCTGATGCCTGGTTTGCTGGCTATACTTCTAATTACGCCGCGGTTGTCTGGATGGGCTACGATAAAGATACCGACAGAGAACATTATTTACATCAAGTTCATGGTGGTAGCTTCCCCGCTCAGATCTGGAAGAACGTTATGACCGTCGCACTTCAGGATCTCCCGGTGCAATCAAAGTTTCCGATGCCCGCGGGAATTGTCAGAGGTAGCTTTGATGCGAAATCGGGATTACGCCCTAGTAGTTTAACACCCACTCAGTTTATTAAAACAGAAATCGCAGCCCAGGGAGATTTCCCGACTAGGGTCAGTGATATCTGGATTCAAAAAAATGTTGACGCAACAGATCCTAGTATGTTAGCTTCTCCAACATCAAAGAATTTTGTAGCGAAAACCTTCTTAAATTTACCCGGCCGCAATCGGTCATGGACCTGGCCATCCAGTGAGGCTCCCTACAAACCACCTACAGCCGTAGCGCCTGACACAGTGGTTGTTCCAGATCCACCAACTCTGCCTCCAGCAGTGGATCCCGCACTTCCTTCACCCACACTCGGCAGTAAAATTAAGTATAATAAGGAAACTTTTAAGGCAGTTGTCCCCATGACTGTCCCCCCAGAAAATAAGGGAGATTCTACTATATTTTATCTTAAGCGTCCAGACAAGACTGTTCTAGAAATCCCCATTAACGCTGCGAACGCAGAATCAACCTCCATTACCATAACACTTGATGCAAACGATCAACCTCCAGATTCAGGTGATTATGTCTTCACCGCCGCTTTCAAAAACCGTAACGGAGTTGGGACAGGGCCCGTCTCTGACCCTGTAACATTAACGATCAAATAGACTTTAATTAAAGGAGGGGTGTTAGCCCTCCTTTTCAAATAACAACAGGACGGTACACACTAAATGTAATGTGTCACCGTCCTGTTGTTATTTACTTCAAGCCCTTGTACATTTTTAATTTACAATAATTTCACTTACTTCAACTCAACCACCGTAACGCCGGAATCCCCTTCTCCATATTCCCCAATTCTGAAGCTTTTCACGTGGGGATGCCCTTTAAGGAAATCTTGTATACCCACTCTCATAGCCCCTGTTCCTTTGCCATGAATCACGTAAACCTGACCGATTCCACTCAGAACAGCATCATCTAGATATTTGTCCAGAGCATAGGTACCCTCGTCTACGAGCATCCCCCTCAAATCGATCTCACTGCGCAGCGCCCCCGCTTTCTGAACCCCAATGCTGGTGCGCTGAGAATATTTAGGGGGGATCTTCTTTTCCTCATAAGCTAACTTTAATTCAGCCAACGGAACCATTATTTTCATAATGCCCGCTTGAACTAGAACTTCTCCATTGGAATTTGGCAGCTTTAAGATTTGTCCTTTCTGTCTAATTTTGGTCATTTGAACGGTCTGTCCTAGCTTAAGCTGATTAGCCGATAATTCACTGCCCGAACGTTTTACTTGTCGCCCATGATCAAGCTTCGCTGAGATGCGTCGAAACCCCTGACGGGCTTTCTCGATATCTTGCTGCTGTTTGTTATCCTTTTTAAGGGCTTCTTTTAATTCCTGTATTAACTCGTCTGCTTCAAGTTTAGCCCTTCGTATTAGCTCACTGGCTTCATCCTTCGCTAGCGCCAAGAGTATTTCAAATTCCTCATCTAAGCGTAACGTCTTTTCTTCCAAAGACTTAGTTTGCTTTTCTACTGCTTGCCGGCCTGACTTAGCCAGTTGTTTTTCTACTTCGATCTCCCTGTGAGTCTCTCCCAAGTTTTCGATGAGATCTGCAACCTGCATTTCCCGTTCCGTGACAAAGGTATTGGCTTTCTGAAGGACTCGCTCGCTTAAACCCAGCCTTCCAGCAATAGTAAACGCATTACTTTTTCCTGGAATTCCAATTAACAACCGGTAGGTCGGGCGCAAGCTCTCCATATCAAATTCCACTGAGGCATTTTTAACGCGCGGGGTTTCATAGGCAAACGTCTTTAAGGCACCATAGTGAGTGGTGGAGACGGTTCGGCAGCCTCGTTCATGCAGTTCAGCTAAAATGCCCATTGCCAGTGCTGCTCCTTCAGTCGGGTCTGTCCCAGCACCAAGCTCATCGAGCAAGATTAAAGACCGTTCGTCTGATTGATTGATAATTTCTACGATGTTTTTCATGTGCCCGGAGAAGGTACTTAGGGATTGTTCCAGACTCTGCTCGTCACCAATGTCTGCAAAAATTTGGGTGAACACGCCCATACGAGAGTCGCTTTCTGCAGGAATATGGAGACCTGATTGAGACATGGCAGCCATAAGCCCCACCACTTTTAGCGCGACCGTTTTCCCCCCGGTATTAGGACCCGTAATCACTAACGTATCAAAATCTATCCCTAATTCTACCGTCAAAGGGACAACCTTTCCTGTAATCAGCGGATGTCTAGCCTGTACAAGCTTAACGTGTTGCCCCAAGACCAATTCGGGTGCACCCGCGTTCATAGCTTCACTTAAATGCGCCTTGGCCACCACCAGATCTAATTGGCCCAACGCTTCATGCAGTTCTGCCACAGCATCACCACACGCCTCAATTTGAGCGGAGAGCATTTGGAGAATTCGTTGAACTTCACGCTGCTCCCTTAAAATCACTTCACGAAGTTCGTTGCCGAGATGCACTACGGCCATAGGTTCAATAAACAGCGTTGCCCCACTCGCTGATTGATCGTGTACTATCCCTGGGAAAACTGTACGATATTCTTGTTTTATCGGCAGTACATAACGATCTGAACGTTGCGTAATAATGGAATCTTGTAACATCTTCTGATACGAGGAATGCCGCAAGGTTCCCTCCAAAGTTTCTCGAATACGATGTTGAAGGCGGTCCAATGAACGCCTGAGATCTGATAATATCGGAGATGCATTATCGGCAACCTTTCCATCTTCCGAAATGCAGCGGGAGATTTCATTCTCTAGTTCCCTCTGTGGTTCGATCGGTAAGACGATCTCCCATAATTCCGGAAACGGCTCTTTAAGCTCCAGAAGGAGTTGTTTTATTTTACGTCCGACTCGGAGCGTATCTAGAACTTCTAAGAGTTCCTCCCCCTGAATGAGCCCTCCACGTAAGCAACGTTCGATATGAGAGCGGATTTCTTTGGCCCCTCGAACAGAAAACAGTGGATTTCCTCGCAAGAGGTTCTTTGCTTCTTCCGTTTCTTGCAAGGCCTTACGTACCGATTGAAAATCTACATAAGGCTTTAAGCCAACAGCCAGTTCCTGCGCACGTGGCAGGATACAATAATCAGCTAATCGAGCCAATACCTTAGGAAAATCCAGTTTAATTAAGACTTTATCTTCAATTCCCATAGTTCCTCCTCTAACCTATAGCACGCCCCGGAAGAAATGCCCTTTCGTAAACCCATCCGGGAAAAGAGACACTAAGTCAGCCATCCCTTCGTCCGACGTCCATTCTGACTTCTTGCCTTCATTTAGTTTTTCCCACGCCTCAACAAACACACGCACAATTCGCTCAACTTGCTCAGGATTTTGGCGAGTCAATTGCAGACGAACGGTTGAAAACCCCATGCGTTTGATCTGGGCAAGCTCTTCATAAAGGTTGAGAACCTTCACATTAAACAAGTGCATCCGGCACTCCTGATCCGTCTCTACCGGAAAATCATAGTTCATCCGATCGCGCAGGTAATGCGGTTCTTGCACACACGTTCCGGCACACTGTTGATCATTTTTACCACCCAACGTTGCGCCTACTGGACAGTATTCGCTCACCATCATCTCAAGATCCCCAAAGGCCAGAAGCTCTACCCCTTTCCATCTTGCTAAGTGGGCAAGCTGTTCGTGGTGCAGCTCTGGAGAAAGAGTCACCCCTAAGGCTCCCGAACGCAGGAAGTGAGCAAGGCTTGCTTCGTTAAAAACATTCAAGGAATAATCTACTTCAAACGGCCAATCTGCAGCAACGGCCCTCATCATTTCCAACTCTCCGAGGTTTGAGATCATTAATTTGGGTTTCTCCGCCCACATCGCGGCCTTATGAAGATCTGACAAAAGACTGGCACTCTGCGCCTCATTTAAGATGCGTGGTAAACGCCAAACACAATCTATTCCCTGCTTTGTGCAACGTTCAAAGCTCATACGAATCTCCTCCAGGGAAAACCCACGTCTGGAACGCCAATGTTCTCCACCGATGAGCACCCGATTAGCGCCGGCTTTTACGGCGGCCTGTAGAGTTTCAACATCACTCACCGCCACGGATATTTGTGGCCTGACAGCTTTCCTTAATCCTGCCCGCTCTTCTGCCTGACGTTGTTTCCAACGCTCTATTCTCAGTCCATATGCGTGCCGCTCAACCTTGGGTCGAACCCCTACTTTTAGTAATTCTTCAACCGCTAGTCGACGCATTTCATTGAGATCCCTGACTGGTAGCATGATGCCCTCATCAACTTCTAACTCTAACTTATCTAGCCAAAAGGGCGTAGTTCCTAAACGACCTAGCTGTTGGAAGGCATAGTCCCAAGTCAGAGGTCTTTTCAAAGCCATTTGTGCTTCGTTCATTGAATAAACCGTGACTTTACGTTCGTTCTCCACAACATCCATTCGTAATTTCTCACCAACATGTCCGGTTAAGTGCATGGTCATTGGACGCTTGCGTTGCTCTCGCCCCTCTTGGAAACTGACACGCGCCTTTTCCATCAGCAATGCATCATTAGTCTTAAAGACTCTGTCTCCTGGTTGAGCCATTCCGAAGAAATCGATTTGCACAGTTTCTCCACGTAATCCTTCTACAACTTCTACTAGATCCTTCCATATCTTCCCGATTGTAACCCCTTCACGTCCACGACCTGTCCAAAATTCAATTCCGTCACCGGGGTGCAAAGCGGCCTCTAGCTTCAGTGTTAATCTCCCATAATCTAAATGCGACACCCGACCCAGACGCGTCCCTCGGTTGTTCGGGCGGCTATAGCTCATAAGCTCTGCCCCAAGGTTTTCCCTGAAATATCCTCTTGTGAAATCTCGGTTGAAAACCTGGAGTAATTCTTGATGTTCATCCCTAGTAAGCAAAGGACTACCTTCTGTTTGATCTTCGATCCGGTTTATAGCTTGGCGATAGAGCCGAATAACCGTTGCCACATACTCTGGACGCTTCATTCTACCCTCTACTTTAAGGGAATGAACACCAATCTGTTTTAGCTCTGCTAATTCCTCAGCCAAATTTAGATCTCGTGGGCTTAACAAGTGTTCTCCCACCTTTTTTTGGGTTAAAAGGTTTTCATGCTCTTTATTCACGAGTTGATACGTCATCCGACAAGGTTGCGCACACGTACCGCGGTTTCCGCTCCGTCCCCCAATAAAACTAGACATGAGGCATTGCCCGGAATAGCCGATACAAAGTGCGCCGTGCACAAACACCTCAAGATCTAACGGTGTCTTAGACGCAATCATTTTCATTTCAAGGGCTGAGGTCTCCCTGGCTAACACAACTCGGCAAAAGCCCAGCCCTTCCAAATGATGAGCACCCCAACTTGTATTAATGGTCATTTGTGTGCTAGCATGAATTTCCATTTCCGGAAGAATTGTATGAATTAACTCAGCAACCCCTACATCCTGTAAAATCAGGGCATCGACCCCGATTTCATGTAAGACAAAGAGATAGTCCAATAGGTCTTGAAATTCTTGGTCTGCAATAAGAATATTTACAGTCACATACACCCTAACTTGTCGTTCATGAGCATATTGGACAGACGTTCGTAACTCTTCTAAATCGAAGTTTGCAGCGCTTGCCCTGGCACTAAAGCTTTTCCCTCCGAGGTAAACTGCATCTGCGCCATTTTCTACCGCTGCTTTGAAGGCGTCAAAACTCCCAGCAGGAGCTAAAAGTTCTAATGCTTGGGTTTCCTTTGTTTTAATAACATTCATCTAATTGTTACGCTCCCATTCCGACCATTCTCCCAGCTGTTTAGACCCACGTAAAACGTCGAGCCTAGACAACAACTTTATTATAATTGTTTCTTATTAATTTGTACAATCACTGCAACTCCATGAACTCATTCAACGAACGTTCAACACCGGGCCTTGCGTCGGTAGTCTTGCGATTGCATTAACAACTCGTAATTCAAAGGCGTTGCAGATCTATAAAATCTTCCCCAATTAAAAGAACGCTCTCCTACGTTTTTATTAATTAAACGTAGAGGAGCATTTATTTAACATTTTTTTCATAGGTTTTCAATTTCCCAGTCTATGGGTGTTTTTCCAAGGGACGTTAAAATATTGTTAGATTTAGAAAAGGGCTTACTCCCAAAGAATCCCCGATACGCAGATAACGGGCTGGGGTGTGGAGATTTTATGATAGTGTGCAGTGAATTCGTGATGAGACTGCATTTTGAGAGAGCGTTGTTTCCCCATAAAATAAATACAATCGGATCCTGCCGCTCATTTAACAAAGCAATGACCTTATCTGTGAAGGTTTCCCAGCCCCTGTTTCTATGGGAGTTTGCCTGACCTGCAACCACAGTAAGTACTGTATTGAGCAAGAGCACTCCCTGATCTGTCCATTTCTTGAGGTACCCGTTATTGGGAATAAGGCAATTTAAATCACTCTGGAGTTCCTTAGTAATATTGACTAAGGAGGGCGGTGGAGCTATGCCCGGTTTCACCGAAAAGCTAAGACCATGTGCTTGATTGGCTCCATGATAGGGATCCTGCCCAAGCACAACCACCTTGATATCTTGATAAGCAGTATAATGCAGTGCATTAAATATATCATGCATTTCCGGATAAATTATCTTAGTTTCATATTCTGTCATCAAAAACTGTCTTAGTTTTCGATAATACTCTTTCTTAAACTCATCCTTCAATAAGTCCTGCCAGTCATTCTTGAAGATAATCATAACTATCACCCCTATGAATTATATCATAGGGGTGATTCAAACGACGTTACTTCAGTTAACTTAATAACTTAATAATACCGGGAGTCACTTCTTCAAGGGTATCCCATTCCGGCCATTGTATCCGCTTATTAGACCAACACAAGGCAGGAACGAAATTCGTGGTATGCCCTGCCACGGAAAAATCTTCGATATTGCCATGATCACTGGTTAGTATCCAGGCCACATCCTCTTCATGCTCAATTACTGAGAGGAAGCCTCCTATAAAGAGATCAAGGCGTTCAACTAATCCAATGGCTTCATCCCAAAGTTTCTTATGCCCTATAGTATCCGTTTGGAAAAATTCATATAACGTGAAATCATACTTTAAAACCAAGTGTGCTAAATGCTGACCAGCCTCAAACGGAGAAATAACCGGAACCTTCTCCCCTAATTGAACGAGAATTTCATTGGTTATATCTTGATAGACCGCTAATCCCTCCCTTAAGTCGGCTATACGTCTTAAACGTACACCTCCAGCTAAGGCTGATAGGGTAGACGCCGTGTGTTTTCGTTGCCCAGTCGCAACCGCTTGATCATAAGCATTAGTAAAAGTATTGGCAAACATAACTGACTTCCCCGCCTCAGCCAATTGCTTAAAGATACTCTCATCCGCAATGATTTCAGCGAGGCGTTGATTAGGATAGGCACGAAGATGAAATCCAAGCGCTTTAGCCGCGTTAATGCCTGTCCAGAGTGTTGTCTGACCCGTTGCACTTTGGGGAGTACCGGACACTCCCAGCTTGGGATCTAAGGCTCTTAGCACCGTATTATTATGGATGATGGAACGGTTTCCCCAGAGGAGATGCCCTCCTAGCAGTTCATCGAGGACTGGAGTCTTAGCCGCCACAATGGGGTTATCGTCTTGTCCTCCTAGGCCAAAGCCATCTATGAACACCATCACCATGTGCATTTGATCGTTCCCCATTTTCTATACATTCAGCTACTCTGTTTTTTCACCAAGTAGCTGCATTAATGTTTCTTGTTCTTCACGTAATTTGGCGAGTTCATCGGCTAAATTCAGGGCGGTTAAAACTGCAAGCCGTTGAATACTCAAGCGAGGTAAACGTTGAGCGATTAAACGCATCTTCTTATCGACTTCATGCGCCAACCCTTGAATATACGGTGCTGTCCCTTCACCGCGGACCACATGCTTTTCTCCATAAATCTCAACGGTAATTTTGTCTGATTTATGTGTCACAATTTCCCCTCGCTCTCTTAATACCGCTCCGCTTTAATCTTACCTTCTATTTTCGCCATTCCGCCGCGAATTCCTGCTTAATTCCCTCTAAAACGCGCAAATTTAGTAGATTCACCTCTTCATCTGTTAGCGTCCGTTCTAAGGACTGATACCGCAACGAGAACGCCAGGCTTTTACGATCATCGGGTATAGGTTTTCCGCTATAGACATCAAATATTTCTACCTGTTGCAATAGTTTCCCGCCAAGCTTGCGTATCTTAGACATCACTGCGTCAGCGGGGGTCTCATTGGCTACGACTAAGGCTAGATCCCTTTGTATTGCAGGAAAGCGGGGGATAGAGTGCGCACGCACGGTTTGTCGCATCCGTGTAAACAACCGCGTAAGCTCTAATTCAAAGAGTACCACTCGCTCAAGCTCCCACTCCTTTTCCAGAGAGGGATGCATTTCACCTAGGAATCCAATGCAATGATTCTGAAGATAAACGTCAGCTGAACGCCCCGGGTGCAATAAGGTTTGATTCTTAGCGATCCGGTATTCTAATTTAAGCCCGAATTCCAGAGCCAGCCCTTCTAGTATACCCTTGAGGTAATAAAAATCATAGTTCACAGATTGCGCCAGCCAATGCCTTCCGCTCTTGCCCACAGCGAGCCCCGCTAATCGCAATTCTTCCCTTGGAAGCTTCTGTAAAGGTTGCTGTTCACCCCAATAAGTATTTCCTATCTCGAAAATACTCACATCCGTGTTGCGACGTGCAACGTTCCGGGCAGCTACATCAAGTAGCCCTGGTACGAGAGAGGTCCTCATCACACCGAGTTCCTCCCGTAACGGATTAAGCAAGGGAATTGAGTTCACGGCGCTACCCCACTGCGCATCGACGCTTGCGCGTGTGAACGAATAGGTAATGACCTCATCCAGTCCAGATTGAGTTAAAGCATTGCGCAGGCGGCGGCGAAATTCCTGTTCCGCTGTTCTGCTACCCTGCGTAAGATCTCCTTGAGGTAAGGTTGTCGGTATACGATCATAGCCAATCAGACGGGCAACTTCCTCAATAAGGTCTTCTTCGATTTCAATATCTGAACGGTAGGTTGGAATCCCAACGTTGAATAGTCCGTCCTGCTCTTGATATGCAAAATTCAAGTTCTCCAGAACTTGGCGGATCTCCGCTGTTTTAAGTTCTACCCCTAGGATGGTTGCCGTAGTTTGAACTGAGAGGTTCACTTGACGGTGAGGAGGGAGGTTTTTCACTTCATCCACCAAGGCTACAGGACGACCTGCCCCTAATTCTAGGATCAGTTCAGAAACTCTCCCTAGTGTCGCCACGCACCCATAGGCATTAATTCCCTTTTCATAACGGTTAGAAGCCTCAGACCTAAGTCCTAAACGACGGCTTGTGCGACGAACACTCACCGCAGAAAAATGCGCTGATTCTATCAGTAGTCGTGATGTATCTTTCGTCACTTCACTGTTTAAACCACCCATTACGCCAGCGACTGCCAAAGGTTGGTGGTCGTCCGCAATAATAAGTGTATCTGCTTGTAATTTGCGTTCAACTCCATCTAAGGAAACAATGATTTCGTTGGGACGGGCAGCGCGGACATGGACGTCGCCGCTGATCTTATCCCTGTCAAAGGCATGTAAGGGTTGTCCCATTTCCATCATACAGTAGTTCGTAATATCCACAATATTATTAATGGGGCGAACTCCAGCTGCTTTAAGTCGTCGCTGCATCCACTCCGGAGAAGGAACGATATGGACATCCTCAACGACTAAGCCTGCATAACGCCGACATAATTCAGCTTCCTCAATGATGATCCGAAGATCGGGGGGCGTTGGCAGGGAAAGTGCCTGGTCTTGTTCTGCCCATTTTGGTAAATGAGGTTTTTTTCCTGTGAGAGAGGCGACTTCACGCGCAACATTCACCATTGCCAAACAATCTGGTCGGTTAGGGTAAAGTTCCAAGTCTAAAATACTGTCTTCGCGTGCTAGATATTTGCCCATATTCTCTCCAATTGGGGCATCAGGTGACAAAATGAGGATCCCATCAGCACTGCGTTCCAGGCCTACAGTGGCTTCAAGCAGCAACTCTTCATGTGAACAAAACATTCCGTAAGAGACAACCCCTCTGAGTTTGGACTTTTTGATAGCAAGTCCATTGGGCAGGTTTGAGCCTACCAACGCAGCAGGAACCCGGTCTCCAACCAGCAGGTTCTGGGCTGCAGTGACAATAGTTATCTCCTCTTGACCCACATTCACAACACAAATCAAGAGCCGATCCGCATCAGGATGTTTTGTTAAACTGACTATTTCTCCAATCACTACTTTTTCGAATCCTTTATTCAGGTTATCTACCGCTTCGACTTCAATGCCGCCACGGGTTAACGTTTCGGCTAACTCTTCTGCACTCTGATCGACATCAACGAGTTCACGTAACCATTCTAAGCTGACTTTCATGACCTTTCCCCCTTAAAACTGTTGTAAAAACCGCAAATCATTATCAAACAAGAGTCTCATGTCTTCAATGCCATATTTCAACATGGCGATTCGCTCCACTCCCATACCGAAGGCAAAGCCTGTGACCTCTTTCTGATTATATCCGCCCATTTCTATGACCTTGGGATGAACCATACCTGACCCTAATACTTCTATCCATCCAGTTCCTTTGCAAAGACGGCAGCCTGCTCCACGACAAAGCATACAGGAAATATCTACTTCTGCACTTGGCTCTGTAAAAGGAAAAAAGCTAGGCCTTAAACGAATTTCTCTGGATTCGCCAAACATTTGGCGTGAGAAATTCAGTAGAATTCCCTTGAGATCTGACATACGGATTCCACGGTCCACAACCAGTCCCTCAACCTGGTGGAACATCGGTGAATGGGTCGAATCATCATCATTACGATAGACAGTCCCCGGAGCAATAATTTTAACGGGAAGCGCAGGACAGAGCTTCTCCATAGTTCGGATCTGCACGGGAGAGGTATGCGTTCGAAGCAAAATCTCTTCTGTGAAATAAAAGGAGTCTTGCATTTCGCGAGCGGGATGATCCTTCGGTAGATTAAGTGCTTCAAAGTTATAATAATCCGTCTCAATTTCAGGTCCTTCAGCAATTTGAAATCCCATTCCCAAAAATATATCTTCAATCTCTTCAACGATCTGTGTGACGGGGTGCCGATGTCCACGCTGAGCACGAACTCCTGGTAACGTGATGTCAATGCGTTCCGTTGCCAGCCGCTCCTGTAGACACATCGCGTCTAATTCGACACTCCGCTCTTCCCACGCTTGTTCCAGTCTACTACGCATCTCATTGACCACTTGGCCTATAATCGGTCGTTCCTCTGGACCTAAGCTCCCCATTTGGCGCAGTAATGCAGTTAACGAACCTTTTTTTCCTAGAACTTTCACTTTAAGATCTTGGAGCGCTTCCGGACTGTCTAGCTCCTTCAGTTGGAGTAACGTCTCTTCTCCGATACGTCGTATTTCATGCTTCAAGTGAACCACCCTTTCCAAATATAACACAGCACTAAAAAAGACGCTCGTCCCTTGAAAGGGACGAGCGTCTACTCTCGCGGTACCACCCTAGTTTGGCCAATCCAGCCACACTTAAGCTCCCGTTAACGGAGGAAACCGGGCCTACCTATGATCAGCAGGCCACTCCCAGGCGAAATTTAACCTCTTTAATAGAAGAGGTGGATACCTTCTTAGCTGGCTCACAGTCATTGGCCATGCCTCCCTGAAAAGAAAATGCTCCTTTTTAACCTGATCATCGCATTTTTTAAATCAATTTAATAAATGACATTAACTTTATTTACAGAAAATTATAGCATAGATCTTCTGTAATTTACA
The DNA here is from genome assembly GCA_035648035.1 of Desulfosporosinus sp. GTDB lineage: Bacteria > Bacillota > Desulfitobacteriia > Desulfitobacteriales > Desulfitobacteriaceae > Desulfosporosinus. Next base: position 13,955 of record DASRMG010000231.1, read on the forward strand.
ACAAATCCCTTTGGCGAACTATTTCATAGAGCAATATTCCCGTAGCAATCCCTACATTAAGGGACTCAACGTCGTGAGCCATTGGAATCGTAACACACTGAGTCTTTGCACTTCTAAAGGACAAAGAGGGTCCATTGCCCTCGTTTCCTACAACCAGGGCAAGTGGTCCCTCTGCTAGTTTCGCCTCGTAAACCGAGCTGCCCTTGATATCTCCCATGAAGACCCTTAACCCCCGCTCCTGACAAAAAAACAAAATATCGTCTGGTTGCTGGCCAGGCAAAAGCACTAGGGAAAAAATTGCGCCCATGGTACTTCTCAATACTTTCGGATTATATAGATCAACCGTTCCCGGTGTCAAACAAACGCAACTCACTCCTGATGCCAAAGCGGTGCGCAGAATAGTGCCTAAGTTCCCGGGATCTTGAATACCATCCAGAATAAGTAGCACCGAATTCCGATCAATTTGTAGATCTTCCCAAGTATAGGTCGTTTGGCGTACAACGGCTAAAATTCCTTGTGGTTCTTCTGTTGCGCTCATTTTACGAAGAACACGCTTATTGACTTCCTCAAAAGGGATTTTTCGCTCACACAACTTATTATGAAGGTACTCCCACGCCGAATTCTCACGTTCCTGGCAAACAAAAACCTTCGTTATTGGAGCATTTCTGCGCACTGCCTCCTCGACGAATCGCCAGCCTTCAACCACAAACAACTGGGCCTCCTCGCGAGCTTTATGTCGCTGCAATGACGCCACCTGTTTTACCTGCTCATTTTGCAAGGAATCAATCATCCGTAGCACCTCCAGAAGTGAGGAAAATCCGCCTGACTGTCTAATATGTAAAAGAGGGTGCAATTGCACCCTCCTGTGTTATCCGTTAATTTGAACTTTAGCTAAATTTACGAATTCAGTGAACGCTGCTGCATCACTGATCGCGAGTTCTGCCAACATCTTACGATTGACTGTCACTCCAGCTTTCTTCAATCCGTTCATCATACGGCTGTAAGACAAACCATTTAAACGGGAAGCTGCATTGATTCTGGCAATCCAGAGCTTACGAAAGTTACCTTTGTTATCTTTTCTATGTGCATAAGAATAAGCTAAGGATTTCAGGACTTGTTCATTGGCTGGACGATATAGTTTACTTTTCGCCCCACGGTATCCTTTAGCTAATTTTAATATCTTTTTGTGGCGGGCATGTTTAGTTACACCTTTTTTTACACGGGCCATGTTGAAGACCTCCTTCTAAGTCAAATATTATAGATAAGCAAGTAAACTTTTAATTCTTTTTACGTCAGACTTGTCCATCACAGTCGCTGATCGCAAGTGTCGTTTGACTTTCGGTGACTTCTTCTCCAGCATGTGACTTGTGTAACCATGCATACGGATAATTTTTCCAGTTCCTGTTTTCTTAAAACGCTTTGCTGCTCCGCGGTGTGTTTTCATTTTAGGCATTTGATAATCTCCTCTCGGTAATTAGGTAATTAGTCGTGTTTAAGCGTGGCTAAGATCATGATCATGTTACGTCCCTCAAGCTTAGCTTCGCGCTCGACAGTACACTCTGCTTTACAAAATTCTGCCAATCTTACGCATAACGTTTTTCCAAGTTCTGGATGAGTGACTTCCCGTCCTCGGAACATAATCGTCACCTTAACTTTATCTCCATCGAGTAAAAAGCGTTGGGCGTTGCGAGCTTTGGTCTCGAAGTCGTGGTCCTCAATATTGGGACGCAATTTAACTTCTTTGATTTCAGTATTCTTTTGTTTTTTGCGAGCTTCTTTGTCTCGTTTCGCTTGCTCGTACTTGTACTTACCGTAGTCCATTAGTTTGCAGACCGGCGGTTTAGCCGTTGGTGCGATCTCTACGAGATCTAAAGATTTCTCTACTGCAATGTTCAAGGCGTCTCTAGTCGCCATGATTCCTAGTTGGTCTCCCTCTTCACCGACGAGACGAACATCCCGAACCCGGATTTCGTCATTTAATCTTAAGTCCTTGCTAATAAGAATACCCCCCCTTAATATATCAGCTCAAAACAAAAAAGACGGATGATTACCACCCGTCTTCTAACAATCGAGAGCACATAACACTAAGCTCAGGACCTGAAGAACCCTAGCGACAATTGCCGTAAGGTGAGAAGCGGATGGCTTCTTCTTTACTTGGAATATCATATATTAATAACGAACGTTTGTCAATACTGTGCCACAACAACTTCTTATTTATACCCAATCGACTCAATTGTAAAACTTATTTCCACCCCTACTAACCTCACAGGTGGAAGTTAGTCTTGCAAATAAAAGGGTAGCTTTTAGTTGTACAAATTATTATACTCTTATCT
>DASRMG010000232.1:0-3410 GCA_035648035.1 Desulfosporosinus sp.
ATGATAACACCTCATTTTTGGTTTATTTGGTTTTGCATCTTAATTATACCAAAAACCGAGTGTTCATGCGGATTTTTGCTGTTCTTTTATATCTTTTCGGGCCAAAATTTGGCCCATTTTATGGGTGCAAAACTTCAGAAACTTTATATGCAAAAATTCTAGAGGTAGCAAAAAGGAAATTGAAGATTTAAAACAGAAAATGAGAAGCCACTTGACACAAACTGTCCAAGAGTTAATCGCTGATGGGAAAAACGAGCAAGAAAGTATTGAACTTGCGATAAGTAGGTTTGGTGGGAAAAATCAAATACAAGATGAATTAGCACATGTATTTAGTGTCCAAAAGAAATTTGGTAACGTTATATTAGCAGTAGCATTAATTTTCTTAGTAGTGGGTGTAAGTTTTTTAATTGCAGAAAGGGTCACTAATAACCAGTTTATAAAACGAAATAATGACCTTTCTTTCGAACAAAAAATGATAACACAAGCTGCTCAAACAAATGATCTGAAATTGCTAGACAAAACCGTAAAAAAAATGTTTGTAGAAGCCAAGAAAAATCAAATAGCTTATGTCGCACTTGTCCAGTTACCCGATGATTATAAGTTTGATCCTGAAAATCCAACTTTTATGGAGCCGACACATTTGGGGGAAATCAAATATCAGTACCCCGAAAATATAAAATCTGTTAAAGAGTTCGGAATGATCGGTATGATTTCGAGTCAAGATTTCCTAAGCGATAATAGGTATCTACAAATAGGCATGAAGCAATATGCCAATAACAATCAATATGCAATTTTTAAACAAATTGGAGTAGGTTGCATTATGATATATTGGATTTTATTTGGAATATGGGCAACAGTAAAGGCTTATCATTTAAGACGTTCGAATGTAGGATGGATTGCAATCTTCTTTGTTCTTAATGTAGCGGGATATTTACTTAACATAATTTATTACAAGTTTAAAGTAGACCGCGTGGGATAAGAATGAGGGGGGAGTCTATATGGAAGGACTGAATTTTTTAGTAATAGCCATCTGCTTCTCTACTTTAGGGTATGGATTATGTTACATGACTCTTTCATGTAATTATAAAGTTAAAAATCAATCACAGAAGAATTAGAGTGAGATAGGAAGACCAGAGTTCCACATAACAAAGAGCAGTTTCTTTATCGAGAGAAACTGCTCTTTGGGTGGTTATTCTTTAAGAATTAAAAGAAATATTATAAAAAGTGAACCATTTTGGATCTCAAACACTCTAATGTATGTAATCGCGATACAATACAAGAGCATTGGAGGATGATAAATGAATAGCATGATATTCACTGAAGAAATTCGTAAATTTAATCGAGTAGATAATTCGAATGTAAAACTCGCAAAAGCAGGCGACAAAGGAGCGTTTTCTGCCCTAATTGACTGCCATAGGCTGGCTCTCTATAGGATTGCCAAAGGTCTTTTGGTATCAGACTTCGATGCAGCTGACGCCATACAGGAGACGATCATTTCTGCGTACACCAATATTGGAAACCTTAAAAAGGATGAGTTTTTCAAGACCTGGCTCATACGCATACTTATAAACGAGTGTAAGAAAATTTCACGAAGGTCCGATAAAATTATCTCCCTTGAAAAAATAAGCGAACAGGCAGTTTCAGATACCTACCCTTCCGATGACGCGACTTCAGGTTTTATTAATATGCTTGATCTGAATCTCAAACAAGTGACCATCTTACATTATTACGAAGATTTTAACGTAAAAGAAATTGCCACCATACTTAATATTTTTCAAGGGACTGTAAAATCTCGTCTTTCGAGAGCTAGAAAAGAGCTTGCAAAACTGATGGGCGTAAAAGGAGACGATAAAAATGAAAGATAGCTTTGACCGAGACGAATTGAAGTCTAGTCTAAAGATCCCTTCTGTTGTGCCAGAGTCGATCAATGCAAGAATTGATGACACTTTGAAAAATCTTGAACAGAGGAAAAAGAGCCGCAATTTGCCCAAAAAAACCTTTTTATTGCTGGTAGCATGTATAAGTATTATGTGCCTTAGCACATTAGTTGCTTTTGGGCAGAACCTGCCGATCATCAATTCGCTTGTGAATTTTGTCAATCCATCGGCAGCTAAAAATTATGAAGCGGTAAAGGTAGCTGTCACTGATAACCACGGAAAAACCGTTGTGAATAAAAAAATAACTGATCAGGGAATAACGCTTACGGTGAATGATTTGTCTTATGATGGAGTCTCCCTGATTGTTGGCTTCAGCTTAAGTAAGCCTGGAGGATTTGGGGATGATGTATCTCAAATTGATACATACTTGACGCCGCTTTTTCAAAGCTCCAAAGACAGCACTCCTACGGGTAGAGGAAACCGTGCATCAGTAATGGATGCCTACTTAACGAAAAAGGACAACGGTGATTATCAAGGATATGCATCTTGTTATTTCGGAAATCCTGATGCCAAGATTCACGACGATTATACATTGACTTTAGTTGCTGATATTCTTGGGATTAACGGACCGTCAGGTGTTACAGAGGTGAACGGACTATGGAAGATAGACACAGGTTTTACAGAAAAAGATATTTATACTGCTGCCCAAACGACAGAATCCAATGTTGTGCATGAATTTAAGAATGGCAAGGTCGACTCCGTCAAAGTCATCCGAAGTGCTCTCAGTAATATTATCAGCTTTAAAGGCACCGATAATATTAAGCAAATTCCAGATTTGAGATTAGGATTCTTTATTCTTGACGACAAGGGAAATTGCCTGAACTACAGGTCTCTATCAATGAGCTCAGATATCAACGGAGACGGAGGCTTCAAGACTGGCATGAGTTTGTTGAGAATACCTAATGATACGAAAAAGCTTACGGTGATCCCTTATCGATATATATTTAGTAAGATAGACAGTGATTATGAAAAGCTATATAAGGCAGATCTTACAAAGTTACCTGTTTTGATAAAAATTCAGGATCAAGAAATTAATATCTGCTCCATTGAACGCAGTCCAGGGAAATTCACGATGCATTACACGATTAGCGGACTTGCCGACGATATATATTACAACTTCTTTGGATTTGAGGATAAGAATGGTAACAAAATATTACCAATAGAACCTCAGGTCAGAGGAATGAGCGCTATGGACTATGAAACCCACCAGGGCACTTATGAGTTTAAGACAGATCATCCAGAAGAAATCTCCAAAGTTACTGTATATGGACATGAGTACGAGCTTATGGACGATTATAAGTTTGATGTTGAACTGAAATAGATTAAATTTATAGACCAGCTAATTAAAGTCAATAGTTTGTTTGCATAATTGCCTAATTTTGGTTTCAGAAAAAAGGTTATAACAAATAAGCCATTGAAAAATCCGAACAATGACTAAATCTACCCATTGATCGAAGTCTTAAGCGGCTGCAG
>DASRMG010000233.1:0-4232 GCA_035648035.1 Desulfosporosinus sp.
CCATAGATAATTTCAGACATGCCACACCTCTAACTCATGACTGCGCTTAAGCTTGTCCACCAGTGGAATATCTGCCGGAGCAAAGTCATATAAGTCTAACTCCTGGCGATTAACCCACGCCAAGTTGCTGTGAACGTTTAATGTGAAGTCACCCGAAATCCACTTGCACCAGAAAGCCATAAGTTTAATGGTTCCGCTGTGATAGGCATAGATGCTTTCGCCGAAGAAATCCAGAACTTCTATTTCAGCTTCAAGCTCTTCTCTTATTTCTCGTCTTAAGCATTCCTGTGGAGATTCGCCTGGTTCAGTTTTGCCACCAGGGAACTCCCATTTGCCTGCTAGATTTTCGGCTGGTGCCCGTTGGGCGATCAGGACTTTATTGTCTTTTATGATAATTGCGGCTGTTACTTCTTTCATTACTGTCAATCCTTTAGTTTGCGTATTCTATCCTCATCCGAAGGGGAACGGGTACCTCCAAATAGTCGATTATCCGATAAACTACAGGTACCTAGAAGCTGCTCTGAACGGTGAGCGTGAATGTACCGTTTCGCCGAGTAATTGTTCATTATCAATTAAGCGTCCAACATCAATTGTTTTGTTTGATATTCTTCAATAAGATTGAGTCCAGTTTCTTTGTCCAATTTATATTATAAAAAAACTTCATCAAATCTTAGCATACCGGTCTCAACAAAAGCTAGTTGAGTATCAATCCACCTTTTTACTATTCTCCAAGCAACTCTCTTTGCTTGTGAACGTGAAATGGCAATAGTTATTTCGCCTGACCATTGTTGCTTCTTTAGCAATTCAAAGACAGGATTAATTTTTGCTGTAATCTTATATGATGCCGGTTCACCTTTAGTATTTATTCCTATACATTTAGAAAACTCAATAAATACCATTTCATCACCCAAGTCGCACCTTAAATCTATTACATAATGTGATAATAATTTGCTTTTGATTTCTTCTGCCGATTGTTCAGCTTCTATTTTTGTGGTGTAGCCTAATAAGCCCATATATGCCAACCTCTTTCTAGATTTATTTGCTTATCTAGCAAATTCTACAGCAACTACCAAATTCCTTCATCCTTTGTATCCCCGGGTTCCAAAATGTGAAATTTAGATGCTCTGATCTATCATACATTTGCTGTCTTTTTTATTCCAGCCTGGCAAAAAGACTCCTTTATGTTCCAAAAGAACTGATCGTTTAAGAACTATGATGACCTTGAAAGTTTGAAAACCCAATGCAAGTATAAGGTAAAGTTAGTTCTGTTTCCACTCTATTCTCTCTTGCAAAACCACAAAAGCAACACATACCTATCATTGATTGCTATGTTGATATATCTCTGCCCGGTCTTTGATTCCTCCGTCTGAAATTGCCATTGGAATAACTCCACATTAATGGAATAATGATCAACTTTAGCTTGATCTACTTTATCAGTGTAAAGGGAGTCCTGAAAGTGTATGACTAATATTTCCATATAATTAAATCTCTAAAATAATTAAGTTGAATTAAAATGGAAGTTGAATTATAATACTTCCATAAGCATTCTATACAATTCCAATTGATATATAACGCACTTCCATTTGGAGGCTAATATGAGAAAACAAGATAAATTTTTCGAGCTTCCAGCTGTAAAAGGTATACAAGCTGGAAAACCATATTACTCTGTCATGTGCCCCTTAGACATAGTTACAAAACTGTTCAGTTATAACGATAGCTCTTTACCTCCAAACATGAGGGCACAAAGGGTTCTAAACAAACAACGCATTCCCCAAATGAAAGAGTACATATTAAACAATCGAGATTGTTATGTTTTCTCCGCACTCACGGCTTCTGTTGATGGAGATCTTGAGTTTATTGCAAATAAAAATAGCTCTTCTGGGTATTTGAAAGTTGCCATGAATTCGCGTATCATTATTAACGATGGACAACATCGCAGAGCAGCTATTGAGGCTGCTCTGCAAGAGTGTCCGGAACTGAGGCACGAGGATATTTCCATAGTTATTTTCTACGATTTAGGGTTAAAACGATCTCAACAGATGTTTTCAGACCTTAACCGATACGCGGCGCGCCCCACAATGTCCTTGAACATTTTGTATGACAACCGGGATATGCTTTCTGTCTTGATTAAGGAATGCATTTATGAAATACCAATGTTTTGTGGCAGTGTCGAGAACGAAAAGTCAACTATTTCCAATCGTTCAAAAGCACTGTTTACTTTAAGTGGGATTTTCCACGCATCAAGAGACCTCATACGAGGGGCAACCTTAAGCGATGAAGAAACCAGGAAAACCATTATCACTTTCTGGGATGCAGTTGCGAATAATATGCTTCCATGGAAAAGCGCAAAAAACAAAACCATCTCTCCATTTGAGTTTCGAAGAGATTATGTATGTGCACACACTATTACACTCAGAGCACTAGGTGGTTTAGGTGATGCTCTGAGTCGTGAACAGATTTCCCCTGACGAATGGAATGACAAACTGACTTTTTTACAGAACATAAACTGGTATAAAGATAGCAAGGAACTACAAGGGCTTGTTATAGTAAATGGCCGCATATCATGCTCGCGCAACAACCAGAAAGCTTTTACTGAATACTTGATTGAAAATGCTGGATTAGAGAATGTGTCAGGAAAGGTAAGTACATGAACATAACAAAACAAGATATTCAGAATTTGTATAATACTATTAAAAAGCTGTATCTGGAAGATGATATTCCATGGGTAGTCGGTTATTCTGGTGGAAAGGATAGCACTGCTACACTGCAATTGGTATGGTTAGCTTTAGCGGAACTACCACCAGAAGTGCGCAAAAGAAAAACAGTGCATGTAATTTGCACTGACACCTTGGTAGAGTCCCCTGTTGTTGCTAAATGGGTAGAGATTTCATTGGAGCGAATGAGAAAAGAATCTGAAGAAATGAATATGCCATTCGTTCCTCATAGGTTGATTCCCGATTACAACGACACTTTTTGGGTAAATCTTTTAGGTCGGGGATACCCTTACCCACACACCAACTTTAGATGGTGTACTGATCGACTAAAAATCAAGCCTTCAAACACTTTTGTTCAAAACATAGTATCATCATATGGAGAAGTTATTCTTCTTTTAGGTACAAGAAAGGCCGAAAGTGCCAATCGTGCCCGCACAATGCAGCGTTATGAAAATCTCCGGGTTCGTGACTTCTTAAGTCCTAATGAAACTATGCAAAACGAACTAATTTATTCTCCACTCGAGGACTGGACAAATGATGATGTCTGGATGTTCTTAATGCAATATAAAAACCCTTGGGGTCATTCCAATAAAGAATTATTAACGATGTATCGAGGTGCTACCGAAGATGGTGAGTGCCCTCTAATTATGAATTCGGATACCCCTAGCTGCGGCAAAAGTCGTTTTGGTTGCTGGGTCTGCACCCTGGTAGAACAGGATAAGTCTATGGCTGCTATGATCATGAATGACAGTGAAAAAGAGTGGATGACGCCTTTACTTGAATTCAGAAATGAAATCGGCAATGCTGAAGCTGATAGATCAAGGCGAGATTTTAGAAGAATGACTGGCAATACCCATGTGTTCAAAGGACGTCTTGTGCACGGTCCATATATAAAATCAGTACGTGAAGGCTGGCTAAGAAAGTTGCTCACTATCCAAACCGAAATCAATCAAAACGGGCCAGAAGAATTTACAGACCTTGAGTTGATAACAATAGAAGAACTGAACAAAATTAGGCAAATTTGGCTTGATGAAAAGCATGAGTTTGACGACTCTCTTCCTGATATATACAAGGAGGTTACAGGAAGAGATTTTCCAGCTTCCCACCGCCATCCAAAAACTTCTTTTGGGAAGGCAGAATGGCAGATTCTCTCTGATGTTTGCCATTCACTATATCCTGATGAAAAGCTTCTTTTTGAAATGACAGCCCGCATCGTTGATATTGAACGAAAATCTTCCGACTTAAAGCAGCGAAGAGGTGTTTTAGGAGATATTGAAGCTCAAATCAAGCGTGGATATTTTCAAGATGAAGAAGACGCCAAAGCCTTTACACTGGCCAAAGTTCAGCTAAAAAAAAATATGGGAGCTTCCTACGACAAAAAGTCCGAATCTGATGAAGAACAATTGGATTTTTACGGAGTGGAGGACAATTTATAATGAAAATTATACGCCTGACCCTCCACAACTTTGGAATCTACGCAAATACCAATCTATTTGACTTTGCTAGTGAAAAGCGAGT
>DASRMG010000234.1:0-7334 GCA_035648035.1 Desulfosporosinus sp.
AAAGCTCAAGACTTTTGCTTGGGCAGGTTCGTATAGATTTCTTAGCTTGAGAAGGATGGGAGATTTGAATAATTTCTTTATTTTTGTTAAATCCAGATTATGAAATTGATTCTATTCCTTTTAATCTAACAATCACCCAATCTTCTAATCAGCAAATCAAAATCAGTTTATTACTCAATGTTCAGGATGTGAACTTGTAAAAATTATAATGCAAAGAACTTATGATGTCAAATTAACCATGTACAGGTTGGTGTCAAGAACTTGTGGAGGTTTTTCTTACCTCAAGAAATTATTTAATTTTAATTCACAAAAAGAAAGACAGATATTTATGAAGGTTAATATAAAAGAAACCTACTATACTATTTTCTAAAATAAACGTATTATTCATCTTAAAACTAACTTTTCCTTAAAATATCAGATGGTTAATCTATGCTTATAAATCTCTTTAATGATCTTATCCAAGGTCTATCTCTGGTGGGGTTCATTACTACTCTGGCATCGTAGAAGTACAAACCAGCAATGCAATAATTTGATTTCGGATTTTTAGGTTTTTCTTCAACGGATAAAACCTTCCCATTTTTACCAAACTCAATAAAACCGAAGTGCTCGGGGTCGTTTACATATTAACCGAAAATAATTGCTCTCCCGCCTTCTGTATTTTTAACTGCCATTCTAAGAGCTTTTCCAAATCCGTTTACATAAAAAATATTGTCACCAAGAACCATAGCACAACTGTCATCTCTAATAAATTCCTCGGCAATGAGAAACGCGTGTGCAAGACCATCAGGTGAAGACTGTACCTTATAGGACAATTTTATACCGAATCAATTGCCATCTCCGAGCAACTTCTCAAAGTTAGGCAAGTCTATGGGCTTAGAGATAATTAAAATATCACGAATTACAGCCAACATAAGTGTGGATAGCGGATAATACACCATCGGTTTATCATATATTGGTAGCAATTGCTTTGACGTCACCATTGTCAGCGGGTAAAGGCGCGTTCCAGCGCCGCCTGCTAAAATAATGCGTTTCATTTAATTTCTCCTGTTCATTTTAGATATTTTCGGATCACTTTTTTAATTGATTCCGGAATAACTCTTCTTATACGAGTAATCATAATGGGCTCATAATACAGGTATCTGTTTGCTAATCGTTCAAACGTCCATTTATTTAAATGAGAGTATATCTTGTCCCGTTTTGCGTATTTCTCCGTTGGGTGGATCAATTGCCCATTATGGCTCGAAATGTTTTCAAAAGTTGTATTAAACCATCGTACATGATCTTTTATGTTGTCAAACACTTTCTGTCCCTTTTGCGTATTTATCAATACTGCCGAAACACCATTTACGATTGGTATGTTCGGATGATGCATTTCTACACCCCAAAAATCACCTATTGTTACGTCCCCGGGCCTATTTGCGGTGGCGTATTTGCATTGATAGCACACTGGTCTATATGTTCTCCCCATCAGGAATGAATAATAGTAAGGATCCGACCCATGCAATACAAATTCCCTTTCAGTGCAATAATGACCTTTCGTACCCCAGCCATACCGCTTATCCCGAAAACTATACTCCGTTACCTTCGCATTATGTTTTTCACCTAGCCACGCAATATACCTTTTGAATAATCCAGGACTTGGGGTCCCGTGGCAAAACAAATCGACGAGAATGAGTTTATCATACTCTTTTTTCAAATATGCCTTCAATCCAGCTATTTGACATGGGGTAGCACAGTATAGTACATATCTTCCGCATTCCAACATTTCTTTAATAATGCGATACTGTTTGTTGGTATTGCATTGAACATACTTTGAACCCCGTAGCAGGTGAAGATCCTCTCGTTTTTCGACAGCGACCGTTATCGCCTCAATATTTTCATTAAAGGCACACCCAAAAACTACTCCTTTTCTAGACAGCACATATTCAGCTATTGCTGTAAATGCACCTCCTGAGGCACTATCATCTGTTACGTTTTTATCCTTATGAATTAAACCATAGGAAGAAATAATTCCAGTATTTCTCGTTTCTTTGATAATAGGACAGCGCAGTCTACAAAGCCCGCATTGGGTACACTGCTCTTCATTGAGTATCGGATACAAAAACCCCTCTTCATCAAACTCCATTGTGATACACTCATGCGGGCATATAAGCTCACATGACCCGCATCCACAGCATAGTGATTTATCGTATTCTTCAAAATTACACACCTTACTCACCTACCATTTTCATTATCTCGTCATATATTGCGTTCACTTTTTTCAAGTACACTGGAAGTACTTCCTTCAGTATTTTTCTAATGGCAGTCTCATTTTCTTCAAGCCATAGGAACGCTTTTATCAACTTATCATTACTATCAAGAGATTCAACACTAACAACATAGTGTTCCGATGTCCCAAATATATCTTTTGCAATTCCCTTAGATTTTTGACTGTATCCAATAACCAGCGTGGGAACACCTGATGAATAAGCTGCAATTGATGCGTGTGTCCTTACAGTAACTAGAAAACGACAGCTACTTATTACATATTTCTGCTCATCCGCTCTTTTTTCGCTGATTTCCACAACGCGACCCGTATCTTTGAATTCATTGTACAAGGTATGCATAGGTGTGACATCAGTAAGATTCTCTCCAACATTCACATGTGGAATAAGTGCAACTGCGAAGTCGGTATTATCAAGAATATGGTGAATTAAGGCTCTACTGTTTTCAAACACCGTATTTGTATATGACTCTTTTCCTTGTGCCAAAAGTCCAATTGTTAGTCCTACCACCGACCTTGAAGAAAATAATTCTGGCAGATTGTAGTCTTTAGGTTCCATAATAAAGGCAGGACACGGTGCAAAGCGAGTTTTTTTGCCTAGTCCTGCGTTAAGCAATGCGTTATAAGTAATAGATTCTCTTGCAAAGATGAGAGAGTATTTTTGCAGATCCTCAATAGTTTTTTGATTTGTTAACGAGTCATCGCTAATCGTACAGGGGAGCATCACCGTTTTTCCGCCCCTCTGGATAATTTTCTTGTTCACATATGCATAAAAACTCTTTACGCTGTCATTTTCACAATATTGGTCACCTGCTTCGAGCAGATAAACACCCTTAACAGTTTGAAAAAAAGGTTTCAATCGATATGCATAATTCAGATCTTGGTTTTTGGTTAGTCGACGCCATAAAGCTAGAAATATGTGTGTTGGTGAATACCGCTTATATATCCTCATAAATGGTCTAATATCACACATTTGATCAAGGCCAAATTTCTTGTCCATATTTGGGGTGTAAAACTATATAGTGTTATAGGCCCATGAGTGAATAATTTGAATATACCACGCACAATCGCCTCGTTACCGTGGTTTTGACTTCCGAAATGACCGTAAATTGATATTTTCACAAGTCTATCTCCTGTGTTTTTTAACTATTAGGTAGCTAAAAAATGTCTAATTTGTATTATATCTTAGATTTTTCTTCCGATTTCAAATCCCTTATCTTTCTTGCCGGCACTCCAGCATATACGGAATAGGGTTCAATATCTTTTGTTACCACACTACCGGCACCGATTACAGAGTACCTCCCTATCTTTACGTTATGCAAAATAGTGACACTAGTTCCAATCCAAACTTCATCCCCAATAACTATTTTCCCTCTGGATGTCAGCTTGTCTTTAACATAATCGATAGTGTTAATTTCCTGCCCATTATTAGCACAGGATTCAGCCACAAACGTAACATTTGGTGCAATTGATACATTGTTGCCAATAATTTATCTTAGGTTCAGCACTTACTTCATTAATTGCAATACGCATACCCAAATTGGCATACGTATTTTCACCCATTACTACGCCTAATTTTCTAAAATAAAGTTTTCTAATTCTTGCATCTGGATAAAAATTAGCCAATAACTTTATAAATCTGTTCGGCATGATTTCAGCACTACTAGAAAGAAATTTGTATAAAAACTTATCCATATTTAATACTCCTTTAAAGAACATTTTTAACCATCGTTATTTTACTACTGATATCACAGCCTATACTTTCCTTAAAATCACACAGTCCATAGTTTGGAATGCTATTTTCGGTGGACGGCCCAATATCTAAATAGCTCAATCCCCTTTCACCATAATAGTGAATGAGCTGATAAGCTAGATAATTAATTGGCTTAAACTCTCCAAAGCTTGGACGATCACCCCAGTATATAACCTGTGCCACATCCTCATTAATATAATAAATTAATGTTGCCGCAATCGCATCATCGTCCTTCATAACCAGAAAGAAATCGTGGTCTACAATTTGGACTGTATCTATTACTTGCTGGAATGTCATTCTCAACGGATAGCCCTTAGATTCTCGATTTTCAGCTATCACGTTGTACGCTTTCTTTTCTTCTTCATAGGTATTACAGTGTTTTAATACCAGGTCTGAATTAAGACTTATCCTCAAATTCTTCCTGCCGTTATGCGGTATCATCTCGGGATACATTTCCGTGCAGATCTTCTTTAAATCAAACTGGAAATTCAAATCTATATTTTTGAATCCATAGCCATTTCTATATAGTGCATTTACCAAAATGCTGATGCCTGTCTCGTCGTAAAACATAGGTGGTAGTATGAACCTTATGCTCCTGTAATTATTCTCAACCACAAATGCATCCAAGGCATCTATTGCCTCGTCATAATACTTTATTGAAACTGGTTTCCGAATTGCAACCATAGTCCCAAATGGTGCCGAGAAAGGACATAAGACTTCGCCATCTCTAACCCCTACGCAAAGACCGAATCGATACTTCTTCTCTTTAAACAGTAAGTATTTCAATTCTTCCACCTTATACTTATTCAGTTCGTTGAATGCAACAGCATCGAAGATATAATCGTGTTTTACTATTTTCAAATACTTTTCTTTCGAACCTTCTTCTATATTCATGCTTTTAATCCTTTGCATTTTATCGCTCTTATACGTAACACGCCTGAAAGCTTTATTTGTATCTATTAATCACTTCAAGCACATATTCTATCTCTTCATCAGTCATCCCATTATACAAAGGTAATCTTAATATCTCTTTTGCGTACTGCTCTGTAATTGGGAAATCACCAACTTTGTATCCCAACCTTGTATAGCATTCAGCTAGATGAGGAGGGATAGGATAGTGTAACTGTGTCTTGATTCCATTATCCAGCAAATACTTCTGGAAGACGTCTCTATTTTTACATTTAACAACAAAAAGATGATAAACATGATCAGCCTTGTCTCTTGTTTTCGGTAACACTATCTTTGAGCATTTAATCTCATTCAAATACCTGTCTGCTGTCCTTACTCTATCCTGAGTTACCTCAACTAAGTGAGGTAACTTGGTGCTCATAGAGCAGCCTGCATCTCATCAAGTCTTGAATTTACGCATTCAATCTCTTTATGATACTTAATTTTACTACCATAATTTCTCAACATTCTTACTCTATTAGCCATCTCTTGATTGCCTGTTATGATTGCCCCAGCATCGCCAAATGTTCCCAAGTTTTTAGTCGAGAAAAAGCTGAAACAACCAATGTTTCCAAAAGTTCCGGTCAATTGACCATCAAACTTTGAACCATGAGATTGAGCACAGTCCTCAACCAATAATAAGTTGTGTCTATCAGCTATATCTTTAATTTCACTCATATTGGCAGCTTGTCCATATAAATGAACAGCCAAGATTATCTTATTTGTAATTGCTGTTTCAATCTGTCTATCATCTACGTTATAATATTTATCCGGCTCAACAAAGATAGGAATTCCACCGTTTTCTGTAATACCAATAACCGAAGCGATATAAGTGTTGACTGGAACGATCACCTTGTCCTAAAATCTTCTTTAGAGATATACTGTAAGCCTAACACTATATACAAATCATTCTGAACTTCCGAGGAAGAACCACGTGCCGTAGAAAAAAAATTAGAAAGTTCTTTGTCTGATCTTCTATCAAAGCCTTCAGCTATGTTGGACATAAAAGATACGGTAGCTCTTCTTATTTGGGAAGTTAATCCATGTAATTCTTCTTTTGGAAATTTGTTAGTTAAATTGTATATTTTACTTGTAAATTTACGGGCATCTTTCCAAACGGGCAAGTCTTCGAATGATTTAATTGTTGACAAATATTTAAACCTCCGGTTTATAAATCTACCAATCTGCCTATCGCCCAATCAGCCGATCGAAAACAAAATAAAAGGCAAATGCACAATCGGACAATTAAAAGCAATCGGCCAATCTACCAATCAATATAGAAAACAAAATCAAAAAATATTCTGCCTATCACAATGGCTGAATGTTCAGGATGTGAACTTAGAAATATTATATTGTATTCGAGTGAGAAAAGCAAGGTTACGAATTAATCTACCGATCTGCCGATCGGCCAATCGTCCAATCAAGATTAAAAACAAAAATAAAAAGCAATCAAAGAAAACCTACCGATGAAAAAATCTGCTAATCGATCAATTAAGAAAAAGAAAAGAAAACAATCTGCTGATCGGCTAATCAGCTAATCTTCCGATCAAATTCAATTATGCAATCAGATTCAATCGACTAATCTAAATTAGTTTATTGATTATTTTTAAGAATATTTTCAATGTTAATTATTTTGATATTTTTTTGGATATTTTTATATTTATTTATTTCTTTGATTAATTTCTCCGGGTTATCGGTAGAAAGTATGATTATTTTTTTGTTGGAGAGATTATTACGGTTAGAGTATTGAGTTAGAATATTTTCTATAGAAATGGTCTGTTGACCTAAGAATTTTTCTTTAGATGTGTCATCGGTTATAATAGCATTTAGTTTTAGGGGAGTGCTTATTCCGGCATAGTAGGTAATTTCGGCAAGCTGACCTGTGCCATAAATATTTATGGTTTTTTCCCCTTGCTGGTAGAGTTTCATTAAGTAAGCAGTAAGTAGATCCTTGGTATAATGATAATAGTGGAGGGTTTCCTGGAAACGGTTATACATCAAACGGCTGACATTGGCCATGCCTTCGGGAGTGATAAGATAGAGAATTTTACGGCCAGTCATCTTTTGGACCTTTATCCAACCCCGATAAATTAAGTTTTGCAGGATAGAGTTAGTGAGGCCTAAAGAGATATTAAGTTTACGAGATAACAATCTTTGAGATGTTGATGGATTGTTTTTTATCTCCATTAGAGTATCAAGTTCGGATTTGGGCATTTTAAGACTCCTTTTAGTCGTCCAGTTGCAAGTTGCAAGGTGCAAGTTTTTAAAGACAAGGTGCAAGGTGCGAGTTGCAAGTTGCGAGTAAAAAACAAAATACAAAGACAAGATGCAAGTTAAAAAAACAGGTTTCAAGTTGAGAGTTGCATACTT
>DASRMG010000235.1:0-13864 GCA_035648035.1 Desulfosporosinus sp.
CTTTATTACAAGAGCTTGGCTTCACAAACTAAGGAGCTAGTAGCCTGAAGATATCACAAGAAATGAAATTTTAAGGATAGTTAAGATTTCGGGCGAAAACACTAACTCTTTGGTGTCTGGTTTATCGGGAAAGGGTCACTCTCTGTATATGGGTCAAGTAATAAAATTTTGGATGAAGTAGAATTCACAAATATGATACGGGGAGAGATAGAGGAAGGTCAGCATATTAGACCTAACAAATATCCTTATTTCATTGCGCGGTCTTACTTTCATTTACCCAAAGAGTTTGAAAATGAGCTAGCAAATGCTGGTTTTAAGGTAGAAAAAAGCTATGCTGTTGAAGGACCAACTTGGATCGTCCCCACTTTAGATACAGTTTGGGAAATTTAAGATAGCAAGAAAACAATATTAGATATGGCAAGAATGGTTGAGGAAGATAAGAATATTATGGCGATGAGTCCTCATTTCCTTACCATAGCAATAAAAAATTAAAGTGGTATGGTGCATCGGCATGGGGGGAGTGACTTAGTTGAAAAAGAATAAACCTTTACATGAGATGTTAAAAGAAGAACTATGGACCTTATTCCCTATTGTTTTAAGTGAACATCGCCAAGTATGGAAAGAAAATTATTTGACTGAAAAAATAGTGATAGAGCAGGCTGCCGGAATACAGAACATTGTCAGAATGAATCATTATGGTAGTACATCAGTACCCGATCTGTTAGCAAAGCCGTCAATTGATATTCTTATTGAAGTAAATAATAATACTAATTTAAAGAAGCTGATATTGAACATGCAGTCAGTGGGATACATATACAGTGAGCAACTCAATAATCCACAACCCTGCATGATGTTTATGAAAGGATATACTTCTCAGGGATTTAAGGGGCAGGCTTTTCATGTTCATGTTAGGTATAGTGGCCATTGGGGTGAGCTTTATTTCAGAGATTATCTCTTGTCACATCCTGAAATTGCTGATGAATATGGCAAGCTGAAAATTGAGTTACAGAAAAAGTACGAGTATGACAGAGATGGCTATACCGATGCAAAAACCAATTTTATCAAGCAAGTCACTAAGTTGGCAACAACCGAGATCCAAAATAGATATTAACGGATGAAGGAGCGTGAAACGTTAATTATGAAAGTTACGGATTTAACACATATAATTGATTCGGACATGCCTGTTTTCCCAGGAACTGAACAGCCAATTTTTGAAAAGGCAAATACACTAGAGAAGGATGGTTTTCGAGAGGCGAAAATTACTATGTACTCACATACTGGCACGCATATAGATGCACCGGCTCATATGCTCAGTCATGGGCCTTATTTAGATAATTTTAATATAGAACACTTTATTGGAAATGCTACCATCCTGGATTTTTCAGATAAAAGAATTAAATTAATAGACGTTGACAGTTTGAAGCGTTATCAGAATAAAATAAAAAGTGTCGAGTTCATTATTATAAAAACAGGATGGAGTAAATACTGGGGAGATCAAAAATATTATGAAGATTTTCCTTCTTTGAGTGAAGAATCAGCTATATGGTTGTCTGATTTCAATTTGAAGGGCATTGGTATTGACGCAATTTCAATTGATCATATAAAATCAACCACATTTGCTGTTCATAAAATATTAATGCCAAAAGATATCATCATTATTGAGAACTTGACAAATTTAGATTCCATTAGCAGTGAGTATTTTATTTTAAGTATTATGCCACTGAAAAACAGAAACGCCGATGGCTCACCAGTCCGGGCTATTTCTATAGAAAATATTAAATCTTAATGCTCATTAAGGTGCTGGTAATAATGAAATATTAAAGCGATGTAACTTGCACAAGATGAGTTCATTTGTTTCTCATCAGAAGATGCCTTAGCACAGCGTATATAATTATTGCGCCAACAACCAAACCTATTATTAAGTCAATTTTATCAGAGCTAAAGCCTGTAAGAACACTAATAATCCCTATTACAATTGTTAAGCCTATCCAAGATGATATTTGCATAAAAATCTGCTTAAGACACCCTTGTTTAGGGGGATTCCACTCAGGCGGTATTTCAGCTACCTGCTGTGTTTCAACTGAAGTTCCATCAACGATGCAGTCGTACTTATATTTACCCCCACCTTTTACAAAATGGATTATTAGAACGCATGTATGTGAGTTTATATTAAATGTAAGTTTATCCCCCTTTTCAATGATTGTTCTCAGCGCTTTTATGGGGTCACCATTGAGCTCGACATTATATTTCCTTACAATGGTTCCATGGTGTAAGGTAATTCTATGCTCGCTATCTTTGAACTTGATTATCCATTGTTTTTCTGGCATCTATTTCACCTGCATTTCATATTAAGATAGCTTTGTTCATGTATGAACGAAATATACCCACTGTATGTTTTGAGCGGAGCAATCTCTCAACTAAAGCAAGGATGGTTGAGGTGGAGATTAATCCTAATTAGACAGGCGATTCTGATAACTTTGCAAAATGGATTGGTCTAACTGCTGTTAATTTTCAACTAGGAGTTGAGTTTGCAGAAATATCAAATACTGAGTTATTGAAACGTTCCTTTTGAAATATTAAAATAAGTTGTAAAGGAGTGTGAAAGATATGAAAGACAGATTGGCTAAGAATATATGCAGATATCGTAAAGAAAAGGGGTTAACACAGGAGGGCCTGGCTAAACAACTTGGATTATCATTTCAAGCTGTTTCAAAGTGGGAAACAGTTCAGACGATGCCAGACATAAGTTTGTTGCCAAGGTTGTCACAATTATTTGACATAACTGTTGATAAGTTATTAGGTTACGTTTCTTACGACAAACAAATAACCATCTATGAAGAAGAATACAAGACTCCAGAGTATTATTGGGGTATTGTACCTTCAAAAATATGTTTACGTATACTTGACTTATTGCCGCCATCGACTCATTTAAAATTACTAGATGTTGGTTGTGGTGAAGGTAAAGACGCCGTATTCTTTGCGAGAAATGGATACGACGTAACCGGGTTTGATATTTCGGATGCTGGTATTGAGAAAACAAAACGCCTTGCCGACAAAGTCGGTGTTCAAGTCAAGGTTTTTAAGGCGGATATTCTGGATTTTCGGTTAGATACGAGTTTTGATATTCTGTTTTCAAGTGGTGTTTTGCATTATATTAAACCGCACTTGCGTGAAGAAATATTTAGAAACTATAAACAATTTACCAAGCCAAATGGGCTGCATGTTCTAAATGTGTTTGTAAACAAACCGTTCATAAGTCCACCCCCTGAAAAGGAACCTACTGCGTATCAATGGATCTCAGGAGAAATATTTACGCATTATCACGATTGGTTCATTCGAGAATGTTCAGAAGTAATTTTTGACTGTGATTCCTCTGGCATACCACACCAGCATGCAATGAATAAAATTATTGCTCAGAAATGTCAATAGAAGAAAAAATGAATGACGGAACATACGGAAACAACGGTTTAAAAGATAGGTGTTTTCTTCAACAGCCTGAACCGCAGTTAAGCCCCGTAACTTTATGAAATAGAGAAATTCATGTAAATATAATAACAGCTAGAACTCTGTTTTGGCTGTTATTTTATAACTATAGAAGGAATGTTTTTGAAGGTGTGGAATTTATAGATGTGAGAGTGAGTTATTGAAAGAAAGCTTAAAATGATATTTTGCGCCACCGGTGGCTCATTTCGACCCAGATTATCCTTAATTTGAAGTTGGATATTACCCTAACTGAGTAAACATAGAAAGTTAGGAGGTTCTTGTATGCAATATATGTGTAGCAAGTGCGGTGGAAATTTCAAGATAACGTTTCTTCAGCATATCCTGGGATTAAACATAATTGGAGGCTCCAAACTATTAAGGTGTCCAGGCTGTGGCAAATGGTCTTTTTACCCAATTTCTGAAAAAAACTAGGAAGCAGTTTCTGTAGGAATAATAATTTCATGATTTGACGTGTAAGGAGATAAAAGTGGACGTAGAATTGAGAGTACTTACAAAAGAAGATTTTCCGATACTTCAGGCATTATTGCTAAGATGTTCTGACTATCTTATTTTCCAGGATGAGGGACCTGTAAAATTGTCTGCTGCCCAAGACTTATTCGATGCAAGACCTGAAAAAGTCGAGAGAGAGGATAAAGTCTTGTTGGGCATTTTTGTTGAGGGTCACGAACACCTAGTAGGCGTGATTGAGTTGATCAGTGGTTACTCTGGCCCCAAAACATTAACTTTGGCATTAATGGTACTTGAATCTCTCAGTCGAGGGAAAGGAATTGGTAGCAAGGCATATGTAGCGTTAGAAGAGTGGGCTATTAGTCATCAACTCGACAAAGTCCGTTTAGGTGTTCTATTTGGAAACAACATAGGGATGAAATTCTGGAAAAGTATGGGCTATCATGAAACAGGTGAGGTTAAACCTTACTTATCTAATAAATTTGTGGTTCTTGAGAAAAACATATTGAGCGAGTGACGTCAGATATATGTGCGGACTATCATACCTTTATGCGATGTGGCCCTTGAGGTTTAGCCATATCCTTCTCTACCTGCTGTTGGTTACAATCAATCATAATAATTCCAAAAATAGCCAATATAACGGCGATCGCAATGATTCCCATAACCATAACCGTGCCTCCTCTTATACTTGGTCAATGAACACAAGTAAAGAATACCATTGAGTAAAGTACTTCGTCTATAGATTTAGCAATATTATTCCAGAACAGAATAGAATCCCCAAGAGATAAATCTCTTGGGGATTCTATTATTCTACCTACTTTCTAGAAAGCAGATCCTTAATAACGCTTGTTAATATAGTTGAACCTTAAATCACATGAACATTGATGATTCAGTTATGCGACTTAACCGACGCGAAAGACGCCAGAAGCAGCTGAAACGATCACTACAATTTCCAAACCAACCATGATAACATAGGGCAAATCTTTTTTGCTTACGTAGTTTACAAATAGTGAAATATACCCAAGCACTGAGACAATCCCCAGAAAAGCTATACCCACTAAATTTAGGTAATCACTATGATTAACCAATGACAACCAGTTCCAACCACTAGGAGAATTTGTTACCGCCAAGTAGTCAGTCACATTTAATCCCCAATATAGTGGCATGTCAGCAGGTTGTATAAGAGGGCTAAATAGGCCACCCACATAAAGAAGGAACGTTATTACCATGACCACAATTCCAGCCCATGAGCAAAATTGCAAAATATTTGCATACGTATTCTGTTCAGGACTTACCTCGACATCCACTTCCACGTTCGTTAGAAAAGCATGTTTCTCTTTCTTAACATAAGGTTTAGCATTAACATTTTGAGTATAAGCTTGTGATTGACTACTCATAATATTTTACCCCCATCCTAATCCGTCTAGTAAAGATTTTAATCCTGCAAACAATAACATGAGTATAACAATATACCTGATAGATTTTGGCTTAGCAGTTTTTAGTAGCTGGACCCCTACCCGTGAGCCCACCATAATCCCAATGACCGAGGGAATCGTTATGATCGGAAGTACAGCACCTTGATTCAGGTAGATCCATGCTGCTGAAGTATCTGTGATAGCTAACAGTGACATACTAGTGCCGATAGCGATTTTAAGGGGTGCGCCAAGTACCATATTCAGTACTGGCACATTAGCCCATCCTGCACCAATCCCGAACATTCCAGCGATGATTCCAATACCACTAAAAAGTAACAGTCCGGCTGGAAGTCTCCATATAGACCATGTAATATCCTTACCCGTTGATGATTCGTTATAAGAACCTCCAATTTTTAAATAACGAACTAAAGCATCGGGCTGGCCTATTTTAGGTAACTCACTATTTTTAGAAAACATGAAAAGCACTGAGATCCCTGTGATTAAAATCCCTAATAAAATCTTTAAAATACTTTGTGGCAGTGAGAGACCTAGATAAGCACCTCCTATACTTGAAATGGAGGCAACTAAGGCCAAGGGAATCACCAATCGTAGGCTTGCTAGATTTAATTTTAGAAGTTTAGGCGCCGCGGATAACGAACATGCAAGAGCTACGAACAAGCCAGACCCACGTATGAAATCAAAGTTAAAAGGGAAGAAGCTGCTGACAATTGGCACAAACAATACACTGCCACCAACTCCGGCTAGCGCAGCTACTATCCCAATTAGAAAGGTAGTAACAAGTAATGCAAGAGGCCATACCCACCAAGGCACTGTAGGTGTACCAGCTGCTTGCGCCACAGCGAGATTTGTTGTTGTAAATAAAGAACTGGCATGTGTAAAGAAAACTTCAAACATTATATTTATCCCTCCTATGGTTAGACTAGTTTGGATTAACTTAGATGCATGAACAATTTTATGAATATCACTCTACTTTCTTTCTTTGCTCCCCCTCATCAACTCACAATGAGCTTGTCACCTTAACTTTTAGCGGATAGTTTGAGCGCGTTCCGAGATGATTTCGACCCAGGCGGTACATCTGGCAAATCAACACTGGGGGCTTCCAGGTCGAATAAGTAGTGAAGGACATAGCAATCTTCGCAAAGATACTTGCCTTTATGATTGTAGACTTCCCCCTTGATCAGTAGGCCTTCACAGTTTTCGCAATTCACTTTAAATGGCAATGAAAATCACCTCACTAAAAAATAAAATGCTCGGAATCCGCGACTTCTGTGATACAATCCTTTATATTGCAATATGCATGCCAACCCTAGTACCCGCCAGTTGCAGGCGTTAATCCTTCAAAAGTATCAAGAGGTGTAACAAATGCTACACACTTAAATTAATGACAGAAAACTTCATATACTCAGTTTATCTTCCCCATGCTCTGTTTTTATAAAAGATTGAAGCATTGATGCAAGTGTATCAATGCTTCAATAAATGTATTATATAAATAGTTTTGTTAGAATATTTAAATTATGGGGGGCCAATTAGGGTGAAAAAACGTAGAGTTTCATATTTTAAACGTAATACTTTGACTAAACAGATCGTAATTATCGTTGCGGCCATCATGCTTGTGCCTTTAGTGGCATTGATGTATGATTTCTTTTTCTCTTCACGGACTGATGAAATTATATTCTTAGACAAAGAGCATAGACTGGAGTCCTTGGTCAAAAGCACAAACACTGAATTGACAAAAAATATGGAGTCTCTAGCGATAGAGGCAGAGGATCTCTCATCAACGACGCTTAATGACGAGTTTACCGGGGTCGTAGAACGCCAGCTCCCAGCGAATTCCGGCATTCGCTTCGGCCTTTATATACCCAGTACAGAGAAGATTACGGTACTAGGTTTCTTACATAGCTATCGTTCCCTCTCTCCAGAAGAAGAAGCCCAGAGAGAGAGTGAGATCTTTGACCGTACTAAGATAGGCCTGGTAGCCACTGCCATGAGTAATGAACCACTCTTTAGAATTTCTGGTAGTTGGGATGATCAAGTGGTAGAGTATATTTGTCCTGTTGTACTAAAAGGGAAAGTTGTTGGGATAATATGGGCAGGGGAGCGACTTGACCCCTTCTTTTACCAGAGCAATTATTTTCGGAAATTATTGCGATATTTCACACTTGGCATCCTAGTCTTAGTCATGATTGGAACGCTGCTTATCATCAGAAATATCACTAGGGCGGTTGACCAATTAAAGCAGGGATTACAGCACATGGAGAAGGATATACATCATTTATTGCCTGAAATGTCGGGTGAAATGGGTCAAGTGGCCCGAGCAGTCAACCGGATGGCGGTAGGTCTCACTGAAAAGGAACGCCTTGAGGATCAATTAAAGCAGTCAGAGCATCTGATTGCACTTGGGCGTTTAGCCACGGGTGTCGCTCATGAACTGCGTAATCCCATCGCTATTATTAAAACCGTCGTCGAACTGATGAAGCAAGATTACTCTCAAATGAGCGGCATCGAGGAGTATACTAAGGCTATCGACGAACAGGTGAACCGTCAGGATATGGAAATTCAAGAACTGCTGGACTATGGCCGTCCCACCAACTCTTCTATTAAGGAGTGTTCCGTCAATGATTTAATCAACGCAGTCCTCTCCTTTTCAGCAGCAATGTTAAGACAACAGACGATAAAAGTGGAATTGAAACTTGATGACAAAATTTCAAAGATCTTAGCAGATACAGAAAGGCTAAAAAAGGTATTTGTTAATATCATTGTTAATGCGGCCGAAGCGATGCCTTCGGGAGGGAAATTAGAAATAATCACTAAGGAGACAGACAACATGGTTATGATTAGTTTCTCTGATACCGGTGAGGGCATCTCAGAAGAGGCAAGGAATAGAATTTTTGATCCCTTTTATACGACCAAAAAAACAGGCACAGGTCTAGGATTATCAATATCCCATCAAACCATCGAATTACATGGTGGAACGATTGAAGTAGAAAGCAACCTGGGCAAAGGATCAACCTTTAGTATCAGTCTCCCCGTAATACCACAACTTTGCGATAGGAGGGATCTTCTTGGCACCAAGAATTCTAGTCATTGATGATGAAGAGAAAATGTGCTGGGCCCTTGAGAGGGCACTAACTCGCGAAGACTATCAGGTTGATACCGCGACGAGAGGCTTACAAGGTATTGACTTGGCCAATAGAAACGAACCTTCGCTGGTAATACTGGATTTAAAGATGCCCGATATGGACGGCATCGAGGTACTAAAAGAGATCAAGAAAATAAACCCCAATATTCCGGTCATTATGATCACTGCCCACGGGACCATTGACACTGCCATCGAGGCGATGAAACTTGGCGCTACGGATTATATTATTAAACCGTTTAAGCTAGAAGAGATCAAAATACAAGTTAAGAAATCCTTACATCTTTCTTGTTTAGAGAACCAGGTTGATTTTTTACGTCAAGAATTAGGTAAGAAATATGGGAAAATGGTCGGTCAGAGTGAGGCTATGCAAGAGGTTGCCTTTTTGATCCGCCAGGTCGCAAACACGGGTGCAACGGTTCTGATCACTGGAGAAAGTGGAACCGGTAAAGAAGTTGTTGCTGTGGAAATACATAAGGCTAGCAACCGAGTCGATATGCCCTTTGTAGCGATAAACTGTGCAGCCCTTCCTGAACAGCTGTTAGAAAGTGAGCTATTTGGCCATGAAAAAGGTGCCTTTACGGGGGCCGCTAATAAGAAAAAGGGTCGCTTTGAAATTGCAGATAAAGGGACTATTTTCCTGGATGAAATTGGTGAAATGCCCATCAGTATGCAGGCAAAGTTACTTCGGGTACTACAGGAGCGGTGTTTTGAAAGAGTTGGGGGAACTGAAACCATTGATGTCGATGTCCGGGTGATTGCCACCACGAACCGAGATCTTGCCGTGGCCATCTCTAATGGAACCTTCAGGGAGGACCTTTATTATCGGTTAAATGTCATGAGAATCAGTATGCCACCGCTCAGATCAAGGAAGGAAGATATTCCCCTTCTGGTGAATCATTTCCTGAAGAAATTTGATCCTTCCCATACCAAGAAAATTTCTTCAGTGGCCATGAAAATTCTAACCAACTACAACTGGCCAGGTAACATCAGAGAGCTTCAGAACGCCATTGAAAGAGCACTCATTGTTTGTCAGGGCACTGAAATTAAGCCGGAACATTTCCCTAAGGACTTACTGAATAGTCTAGAGGAAATAACAACACCCGTCATAAATCTTGCTGACGGCGGTTTTACTCTGGAAGAGTTGGAGAAACACCTGATCATCAAGGCCTTGGAGAAGCATAATTATAACCAGACAAAGGTCGCTAAATATCTGGGGATCTCTCGCCCGACGCTACTTTATCGCCTGAAAAAGTATGGTATCTGTCAAAGCTGAGGCGAGATGTATATCCGGAATGAAACAAAAAAGAGTAAAAATTCACAGTTTCTTCATAAACAGCTCGCGGAATGGTCACAAATAAGGGTTATTATAAGTACATCAGCTAATAACTTGTTTTTAAGGTTGAAATATAGACCTTGCGTTCTTCAAACACTTTTCTCCTCACTACCCCTCTTTGAGGGGCCTTTTTTATGCCATCTCTCATTTTCTCCTTTGCTAGGAGATAGTGTATACTATGCATAGCTTGGGTAAGAGGAATTTTGGTTAAGGGATAACTCCCTAGAATTAATGAGGTGAACTATGACTTTATCAGTGACATTAGGTCGACGCTTGCAAACAGTCGCAGAATTTGTCCCTAAGGGTGCCAGGCTTGGTGACATAGGGACAGATCATGCGTATTTACCGATAGCTCTCTACGAAACACAGCAAATCTTAAAAGCAGTGGCGGTTGATGTCCACGAAGGCCCGTACCAATCTGCCTTAGCAGCTGTCAAAGAGCGGCATTTAGAAGCCGTCATTGATGTGCGGTTCGGTGATGGGTTAATGCCACTCGAGTCGGACGAAGTCAATGTCTTAACGCTTGCGGGAATGGGCGGGAAAACCATGCTAGATATTCTCTCTGTTCGCCCAGATGTTTTAGAGGCTGTGCAGCATCTGATCTTGCAACCTCAAGGCTCAGAACGAGCTGTGCGGTTGGCTTTGTTGGAGAGTGGATGGCGACTTAAGGCAGAAAAGTTAGTTGAAGAAGATCACCGAATCTATGTCGTTATGGCATATTCTAAGGACGAGGGCTGGGACAGAGATCAACTAAAAACTATTGAACGCCAGTGGTCGGAACGCTTACAACCTCTTCTTGAGCAGGGTGGTCTCTTAGAGGCGGATTTTCAAGAACTCGTGCAGAAACTAGTTTGGCATTTCGGTCCGCTCGTCTTGGAACAACGGTCGGATCTCTTGACACGATATATGTGCGAATACAGGAGCATGCTTGTAAACCAAATTGAGCAAATGAAAAAATCACATAGCTCAGAGATGATCCATAAAATCCGAAAAGTATCTGGGGAGTCGGCGATGGTGGAGGGGTTAAGATTATGGCAATAAAGACGGAGTTAGTGGCTCAGGTCATAGAAAAAATAGCGCCAAAATCATGGGCAGAGGATTGGGATAATGTCGGCTTGCTCGTGGGGTGTGGCGCCACCCCTGTAGAGCGCGTCCTCATCACTTTGGACGGGACTTTAGAGGTTGTGGAAGAAGCGAAAGCTTATGGCGCCCAGCTCATCGTAGCCCATCATCCGATTATTTTTCGACCACTCAAAAATTTGAGAGCAGATAATGCTGCAGCTCAGGTTCCACTTCGACTATTACAGCATAAGATTGGCTATTACGCGGCCCATACTAATTTAGATCAGTCCATAGTCTCTTCGAGCCGAGTACTCGGTGAAGTGCTTGGACTGCAAGATATGAAGATTTTTGAAGCGTCAGAGCCTCATCTCAGACCACTTCTCAAGAATGGAGAGGAACGAGGGTATGGGGTGAGTGGGTATCTGCCGAATCCTGAAAACTTAGGTGATGTCTGGAAGCGTTTTTTGGAAGGGTTAAGCCAGCCAGGCGTCTATGCACATCCCTATGAACTAGCGGGAGTTCGCTTGGCGGGGTCGTTAGGGAGCGTTGTGAGAAAAGTTGCCATCGTGAATGGGAGTGGCGCTCGCTTTGTACAGAAGGCGTTGTTTAAAGGGGTAGATCTTCTCATTACTGGTGACGTTGACCATCATGCAGCGCTGGAGGCCCTTGAAGGAGGCATGGCGGTTGGCGATCTCGGGCATTTCCTGAGTGAAGCACCCATGCTGGAAGCTATGTATCGTTATCTATTAACGGAAAAAGCCCTGCAAGGCCTTGAAATTCGAGTCAGTTCAAGCAATCGTTCGCCTTGGTTATGACGGGATAGATGACTAATGGTCCAGCGGTTCAGTGGTCTGATGGCCAACTCATTAAAAAACTTTCTCAAACCAATTGACATAGGTAGGTGCATATTGTAATATTGAAATTAAGGATAACGCAATAGTCTGAAAATGTAATGTTTTCAAGAAGAATAATCCTGAAAATAAACCTTAGAGTTATTTTATAAAAAAACATGAAAGGAGAGAAACTATGCTACTGAATCGATCAGAGATTCTACAAAAAGAACGCGAAAAAGTTTTAACTAATTTAGCAGAAAGCAAAGAAAACCGTGCTAAGTGGTTAACGGCACTTATGGACATTGATGATGAGATGGAAGAGATGGCACAAAGCAAGCCTAAATTAAGGGCAGAACCCGTTAGGTAAAACTCTCCATTTGACCAAAGCTAATTTTTCTAGTAAGATTACTTAGCGAAGCCAATCAGATGATCGCGGAGGTAGGGACCGAAAGGTCGCCTCTGAGGAAAGTCCGAGCTCCACAGGGCAAGGTGCTGGGTAACACCCAGTGGGGGGAACCCCAAGGAAAGTGCAACAGAGAGATACCGCCCAGTACTCAGCTTGCTGAGTGCTAGGTAAGGGTGGAAAGGCGAGGTAAGAGCTCACCGGCAGTCAGGCGACTGGCTGGCCATGTAAACCCCACCTGGAGCAAGACTGAATAGGGGAACTATGAACGGCCCGTTTTTGTTCCCGGGTAAGGTCGCTAGAGGCCGTCGGTAACGGCGGTTCGAGATAGATGATCATCACCTCCATACGGAGGAACAGAACTCGGCTTATAGATTGACTTCGCATTATTTATCTAACAAGAAAAAGCAGGATTATACCTGCTTTTTTTGCGTTTTATGGTTTTCACAGTAGAAGTTGAGATTACATCAAAGCTCGAACATATTAATGAAAAGATGGGAGGGAGCGTTTTATAAAGATGTTACGTTTAAAGGGGTTACTTATGATTATTATTGGTGCGATGTTGTGGGGAGCAACTGGACCAATTATCGAATGGATTTTGGATAATACTAATTTATCGGTACCGTTTTTGCTAACTATTAGAGCAACATTTGCTGGAATACTGTTATTATCGTTGATGGTTATTAGAAATAAAGATATTTTTGAGGTTTGGAAGATCCCTTCATATAGAAATCAACTCATTATTTTTAGTATCTTCGGCATGTTAGGTTTGCAATATTCTTTCCTTATGGTAATTGAAAGTAGTAATGCAATTGCAGCCACGTTATTACAATTTTCGGGGCCAATTTTTGTTATGCTATACATTTCACTGAATCATAAAAAAATTCCCCCACGATGTCAAATTATTGGAATAGCCGGAACATTAATCGGTCTCTTTTTATTGTTAACCAATGGCTCCTTAAGCAGCTTGTTAGTAAGTACAAAAGCACTGCTTTGGGGCGTGGGATTAGGTCTCGCGTTTGCTTTTTACACATTATATCCGGTCCGTCTAATGCAGAAATGGAGCGTTTTAATCATTGTTGGATGGAGTATGTTAATTAGCAGCGGCGTGCTTGCCGTTGGCAATCACGTATGGACCTCTAATGAATGGTCACTTTTACTTCAACCTGACATCGCCTTATTAATAATTTGTCTAGTCTTAATGGGTACCATGGGGTTCGTCCTGTTTTTAGGCAGCATGAAATATATTAGTGCTGTAGAGACGAGCATCTTATCAAGCGTGGAGCCTTTAACCGCGATGATCATCTCGGCTGTTTGGTTTAGGACGATGTTACAAAGCGTTCAGTTACTGGGTGTTCTACTGATGTTTATATTCGTTACCTGGATATCAATTAGCAGAGAAAACATTCCTATAAGTGGGAAAGGCACTCAGTGCAAAACGCTTTCATAGCTACTAGTGAATTCATCAACACCCACCCCCAATAATAAGCGTGTGATAAATTGGACGCAGTAAGGTCGAACCCTTAAAATATGTGGAATATAAACAAGGTAAATGGAAATAACAGGCTGACGTATACCCGATTCGCCGGACACAGGGAAGTTAGTGTAAACTAAACCTGTGGGGGGCGAAAATTATGTCAAACAACGGGAAACGGTATGATAAAGAATTCAAGGCAGATATAGTTCGTTTGGTACGTGAAGAAAAAC
>DASRMG010000236.1:0-7691 GCA_035648035.1 Desulfosporosinus sp.
GTTTTTCTTCACGTACCAAACGAACTATATCTGCCTTGAATTCTTTATCATACCGTTTCCCGTTGTTTGACATAATTTTCGCCCCCCACAGGTTTAGTTTACACTAACTTCCCTGTGTCCGGCGAATCGGGTATACGTCACTTCAATCTACTGTGAACACTTTACAAAGTGCCCTTAATTCTGCAGAAAAACCAGAAAACAAAAACACCATTCAACAAGCAATCAATTCAATTAACACCGTACAACTACAATTAACCGATTTTGAAGACTAATCATTTAGGCTTATTTAAAACTGTGAAAACCATTTTATTCTGATTACACAGAGTAAAATGGTTTTTTATTACGAACGATATGGTAGCCGATAGCACTGATGGGCTATTTCCTAGTTTATAAAAATTCTCTTCACTCCTACAAGTCTATCTAGATAGTATTGAGTTGATAAAGATGTAATTGTGACGAGACCTTTACTACTACTTGCCTCCAAAAACTTATTATTACCAATATAAATTCCAACATGTGTAATTGCTATAGAACCTATATTTTTACTAAAAAACACTAAATCACCGGGTTTCATGTCAGTTATAGTGGGTGCAATAGAAGTAGGGATTGCATCACTTTCACTCTTGGGACCAACCATGATTCTTCCTCTCACTTTTTAACTTCTCTCCAAAAATCATCTCAGCAATCACCTTTCTACATGTCTATACATTATTATTGCTAACCCCTTGCAAAATGTAAAGATAACTTTAGTTGCAATACCCTGCAACCCCAAATTGCCATGATCTCTTTGAGACCTAATAACTCATATTTTTATTGACATATTTAGCACAGTGTACTAATATTTTATTAGTACACTGTGCTAAATTAATTTAGATAGAAGGTTACAAAAGGAGGAATTCGTGTGAAAATCAGAGTTCCAGGCATCAAGGCTAATAATTCTCCAACGATTAATCCCTTAAGTACGGTTCCTGTCACGAGACTGATTGCACAATTCTCAATTCCTGCAATTATTAACACCTTAATTATTGCCGTATATAACATAACCGATCAGATTTTTATTGGCCATGCTGTTGGAATGCTTGGTAACGCCGCAACAAATGTTTCTTTTCCGGTTACAACGCTCCTGTCTGCGTTTGCCCTCATGATCGGCATGGGTAGTTCTACCAATTTCAGTTTGAATTTGGGAGCGAAAAAAAAGGCCGATGCGCTCATATACGTTGGAAACGGTATTAGCTTAATGGTAATTTCTGGAATATTAATTGCTGCACTTGCTCTAATATTCCTGAAACCCTTATTGATTCTTTTTGGGGCGACGCAGCAGGTCCTACCGTTAGCGATGACTTATCTTTCTATTACGGCCATTGGTATGCCGTTCCTCTTGTTTTCCACTGCGTTCTCTTCTATAATACGTGCTGATGGTAGCCCAAAATTTGCAATGATCGTACTATCTTCAGGCGCGATTCTAAATATCCCTTTAAACGCACTATTTATGCTAGTTTTCAAATGGGGAATGGCAGGTTCAGCCCTAGCCTCGGTTTTAGGGCAGATGCTTTCGTTCACCTTAACAATTATTTATCTACGTAAATTCAAAGCCGGCAGAATAACAAAGGATGATCTGGTACCAAGGCTCAATTATATCAAACGTATTATAACGATAGGCACTGCTGCTTTTTTAAACTTTATTATTATGATGCTGGTTCAGATAACCATGAATAACACATTAACTCACTATGGTGCATTGTCGCAATATGGCAGCGAGATGCCGTTAGCAGTAGTTGGAGTCATCTCAAAGGTAAACCTTATCGTACTTGCCTTTGTCATTGGCATTGCCCAAGGAACTCAGCCAATTATCAGTTTTAATTATGGAGCAAAGAATTATGCCCGGGTTAGGGAAGCCTATATGAAATCTGCCATCGGAATCGTAGGAGCTTCCGTGATGTTCTTTCTTTGCTTTCAGCTCTTTCCCAGACAGATTATTGGCATATTTGGGGACGGAAGTGAGACTTACTTCACGTTTGCCTCCCAGTATATGCGCATTTTTATGATGATGATGTTTATTAGCGGAATTCAGCCCTTAACCTCCAACTTTTTTGTTGCAACAGGCAAGGCCAGACAGGGAATATTTTTGGCACTCACTCGCCAAGGACTATTTTTATTGCCGCTTATTCTCATTCTGCCGTTATGGTTTGGTATTGAAGGGGCAATTTTGGCCGGTCCTATCTCCGATTCCCTGGCTGTCATCGTATCAATATCCTTTATCACCCGGGAACTGAAAGCCATGAAGCGCTTGAACGACAAGAACCTCGTGGAAGCTTAAGCGCCAACTTACATGAGAGAGGAGCAAAATAGAGTGGATACGAAGCAAGAAATTCTAAGCATGGCCCGAAGCTTGTTTACCGAACACGGGTACAACGGCGTCAGTATGCGGGATATAGCAGCAGCGCTAACTATGAGTGTTGGGAATCTGACCTATCATTTTAAGAAAAAAGAAGAACTTGTAGAAGCCATCGTGCTGGACATGGAAAAAGCTTATACGACAACGACTGCCCCGCAAACCCTTTATGAGCTGGATCATCTGATCTCCCACATTCAGGACCTCGGGGAATCGTTCTCCTTTTACTTCAGTCATCGTACACAACTGGCTCAAATAAGCGATAAAATCAAAAAATTACAAATTAGAATGCTGAGAGAAAATAATCATCTCTGGAAAAACACCTTCAATAATCTTAGATTGGCGGGGCTTATAAAAGATGAAGAATATGCTCATCAGCATGAACATTTAATAAGAGCTGTACAAATGGTCACGATTTACTGGCCCGAGCATAGTAAGCTCGAAGCAGCGTCGGATAATGGGACGGTTGATCTTAAGAAATGCGTGTGGGCAATCATTAGCCCTATTCTTTCTTGCAATGGCAAAGATAACTATGAGAATAAATAGAATAAGGCTTAGTATTCAATCTTGCTAAAAATCTTGCTCCCTATTTTTCGTATAAGCAGATAAAGCAAGCTATCTAAAAGTCCGTATACAGCCACCAAACTCACGACTACCTGCCTGAGATTCAAATTTAGTTTCATAATGGCTAAGGCCGTTAATCCTCCAAAAGCAATGCAAATAACCATACTTAATATTAGATTTAAATTATTTTTAACCGCTTTTTGTTCACTATCCCAGTGAAGTTTAGGGTTATAGAGGTCGATGATTATTCCCACGAAATTAGCGAACAAAATGCCCAGAAGGCTTGTAACACAGAGCAAAACCACTAGGGGCAAGGCGAGCTTAAAGACGATGACTGCTACGATGCTTATTGAAAGCATCCCCACAACCCCCATGATAACTCCTGTCATAACTTTTGCCATGATTTGGGTTTGGTAGCTCACCGGGATATATTTATTAAAGAATATATTCTCCCCTTCTCTTGATATGGAAGTCGCTGCAATACCATTACTGGAGGAGAGAAAAAGCATTATTAGAAAAAAAGCCACAAACATCATACCCGATATTCCTTGCTTTTGCATTGCTCCAACCATCTCTCCAATTTGCTTCATGGAATTAGGTTGCGTAAATGTGGGGATTATTAGAAATATTGGCCATATAAAGTTCAATAATATACAGTTAATAAAATACGCGGGCGTTCGAAATAAAATCCGCAACTCCTTTAATACATAGGCTTTCATCACGGAACTACGAATTGACTTCCGGCTTAATTCTTTCGAGCTTATTTGCTTTTTGCTGGAAGAAGATACCGAAACTCCAGTGACGCCTTTATAATAAAGCTTATTACCCAAAAGCAGAAATACGTAGAACCCAAGTAAGGACATGATGATAAATAGACCTGTATAAACCAGCCCGCTCAGGTTTCCATGGTTAATCAGCCCAAGCGCACCAAGTTTTGATGCAGGAAAAATATTTGAAGTGATGGCGACCAAGGAGTTATTGCCTAACTGCGTTAGCCCAGCGCCTTCCTTTAAGACAAGTTTTTGAGACATTATACTGACGCCAACTCCAAATATAATGGCAATGATGGCACTAATCGTCCGAAATGCATCTTTGTTTTTGGCAAGATTCGTAAAACGCATGATAATCATGACAATCACAGAGTCTAATACAATTGGAATCACAGGCAGAGTGAGGAAGATGAGTAGTGAGTAAACGTAATATAGAGGACCTGCTCCGCTTTTCACCCCGTACACAATTATAATTGGCAGGAAAATCACACAGGCTGTCAAGTATTCAAACATCGTAACGATAATAAATTTCGCACCCAAAATATGCGATGATTTAATGGGAAGGGGCAGTAAATTCTCAACATCATCCGAAAAATAGAACGTATTCATGGTGTAAAACAGTCCAAAGAAGAAAATCACAAAAGCACTGACGCCGATCCCCAGACTTAATAGAACGCCCTCTTCCCCAACGGTTGCAAGTCCATCATACGCACTCCTGAGAAACGCTATGATACCATAGGCCATTGGCAAAAGGCTCACTGCCAAAACAATACATAGCAAGATCATTTTGAACTTTTTACTTTTTTCGCTTGGAAAACTGTACCCGTTTTTCATTAAAGCAAGGGTTAATATGAATAGTTTTTTATTCATGCTGTGTCATATCCAGAAATATTTTTTCTAAAGATTTGTCTTGGGCCTTAAAGTGAGCTTTCATTTCTTCTAACTTACCACAAAAGAGAAGTTTACCCTGGTTGATGACAGCGACCCGATCACAAATCTTTTCGGCAACTTCTAGCACATGTGTTGAAAAGAAAACAGTATTTCCTTTATCGGCATGCTCACGCATCATTTCTTTTAAGGTAAAGGCAGCCCTAGGATCGAGCCCCGTCATCGGTTCATCCATGATCCACACCGATGGGTTATGGATGAGAACACCCATA
The DNA here is from genome assembly GCA_035648035.1 of Desulfosporosinus sp. Taxonomy (GTDB): domain Bacteria; phylum Bacillota; class Desulfitobacteriia; order Desulfitobacteriales; family Desulfitobacteriaceae; genus Desulfosporosinus. The sequence goes on from DASRMG010000236.1 coordinate 4,887, forward strand.
ATAATTATTTTCTGGCGCATCCCGTGCGAATAGCTCTGAATTTGATCTCCTAAAGTTTTTGTCATTTCAAAACGCTGACTCAGCATTTCGATGCTCTCTTTTCTCTCCTTGGAAGGAACATCGTATATATCCGACATAAAATTAAGGTATTCAAGCCCTTTAAGTCTTAGAAACATATTGGGGGTATCTGGTACAAAGCCAAACTTTTTTTTAGCTTCTAAAGGATCTTTGGTTATGTCTAGACCATCAATCAAGATACTCCCGTTGTCAGGAGCCAAGATACCCGTCATCATTTTTATGGTTGTCGTCTTTCCTGCCCCATTGGGTCCTAAGAATCCGAAGATTTCTCCGCCATCAACCTTCAAGTCAATATTATCAACTGCTTTTACATTCGAAGTAAAACTCTTCGTCACCTGACTTAATTCAATCATATTTTTTCTCCTTTTCGTGACGCATTATATCCAGCGCAACTATTGACATATTTTTATTAGTTCATTTCGTTTCCTCGATAAACTCTTTTATTTTCATTGAAACTAAATTACCATGTCCTGTTATTAGATGTCCACCAGTTTCAAAAATGGCAGTTTTAGCATGTGTACGAACGATAATCTTTTTGGTATCCTCATATTTTACCATAGGATCATCTTTTGATTGAACCACTAAAATAGGAGCTGTTATCTTCTCAACTTTATAATCATCAAAATTAATATCCATGTCTAAATTCGTTATTGTTGAATCAGCCTTTATTCCGTTTTTACGTGGTTCTACAGGAAGCATGGTATTGTATATATCATTGTTAATATCGGATCCAAACATAGATTTAAAAACAAAGCCGAAATACTTTGTTGAAAGCCACATTGGGAAATCATTAACGATTATTGCTGGCGGACCCGTCATGCCTTTTATTTCTTCACGTTTCTTTTTTGTAGTAGGAACTCCAGATGAAAGTAAAATTAGCCCCTTGACACGATCGGGATAATCAACGGCAAACGTGATTCCTGCTGCACCTCCGGCAGATGTGGCAATAATATATGCCTTTTGAATCGAAAGCTGATCTAGTAGGCTTAAAAATGCTTTTGCTTGATTTTTCGGTATCGGTTCAGAGGGTAAATCAGAGCCAGGATAACCGAAACGTGATGGAGCTATTTTTCGATAATCATTTCCCATAAGGCCTTTTAAAGATACAGAGCCTTGATCGTATCCACCAAAGATACCGTGGGATATGACGATTGTTTCACCGGAACCTTCGTCCATATAACTCATTTTACCATATTCAGTATCAATGGTTTTAACATCATAATGATTAAGATTTTCATATGATTTGCGAATATCAATAGTATATTGTATGGTCACAATTATTCCAAGCACAACTAATATTAACAGTAAATATACCCACTTATGTTTGTACCACGTTTCCAATAGTTTCAATTTATTTCCCCTCCACAAAATATAAATAACTTTTGTTTCACTTAAGTTACTCTTGTGTCGCGAGATTTTACTGCATCGTCACGTCATAAGAAATGAGTTCAGGTTACTCTTAACAAGATTTCAACAACTTTATTGAAATACCTTCCATAGTTACCATTAAAAATATGCCCTTCATTTCAGAGCTCCTTTATGTTCTAAAAGAAGGACACTCGATCAAATAACCGCCCTTCAAAGCCGCCCGATGTACCACCAATGAAAAAGACTTTTCATAGCAGCTTCCTCTTGGAAAACGGTGCTTTCATAAACCTTAATGTTGTTTTGCCTTTTGTCAGCCAAGCAATATGCTTGCCATTTTTAGAGTTTGATAACATCTTTGGCACGAAGAATGCCGCTACTGTTTCTGGCCTGTCTGCCAGAATGTTGAATATTCTTTTGAAGCTGTCCTCAGTAATAACCTCCGAGGCACCTCCATCAGCATCTTTTGTGATAAAGTCGGTTAACATCATTCCAGGAGACAATCGTCCTGCGATAACGCCGCTTCCTTCAAGCTCCTTTGCAAGCCCCTTCATAAAATAGGTTAATGCTCGTTTTGTCGTACCGTAGAGTATGGTCTTGACAATGATCATATTGTTTGAGCCAAGCCCCTCCATACTGTAGATGGCACCGTGCTTTTGCTTGAGCATTCCGGTTGCGGCTACTTGTGAACCAAAAATCATACCGATGATGTTTGTATGGATAATATTGTCGGTATAGTTTTCTCCTGTTTCCCAAACAAATCTGTTCGGTGTGTTTTGACCTGCGTTGTTAATCCAGATGTCAATATCTCCCCATTTTGCTGCGGATAAATCCCACAGCTTTTGTAGCTTGGATTTGTCCTGTACATTACAGGGTACATAAATGTATTTACCGCCTAAACCTTTTAGTATATCCTGCTTTTCTTCTGCCAGAACATCGTGTCTTCCGGATAGTGTCACTTGACAGCCTGCTTTCAAAAATTCGCATGCCATTGCAAAGCCAATACCCCTTGTACTGCCTGTTATAATAATATTCTTACTCATACCTATATACCTCCATTATTCAACTCAATTCTTTCTCCGAATTCAGGGATTCCCCCTACATCTCAATATTATTGTTTAAGTATCTAACCTACTCTTCATATCCCTTCAGCCTATTTTCATTTCCCCTTTGCTATTTATGCCTTTGCCTAACTAGATAATATCTTGCTCCACAGACAATGGTGACGTATACCCGATTCGCCGGACACAGGGAAGTTAGTGTAAACTAAACCTGTGGGGGGCGAAAATTATGTCAAACAACGGGAAACGGTATGATAAAGAATTCAAGGCAGATATAGTTCGTTTGGTACGTGAAGAAAAA
>DASRMG010000237.1:0-6252 GCA_035648035.1 Desulfosporosinus sp.
GTAATACACCATGGCTGACACCAGCTGGAAGCATAGCCAAGGCAATTATCATTGGAAATGTTCCTAGGAAGGAGACTACAATCATTGGTTTTCGACGGGAGTCTAGGAGCTTATCGCTGATCCACGAACTGAGGTAAGCACCTACTACCCCAGCGATGAAGTAAACCGAAGCCCAGATACCCATTTTAGTAATTGAAAACTTAAAGACATCAGCTAGATAAGTAGGAGACCAGGACAGCACTCCCCAGAAGGTCATCTGACAGGCAATGTCCACTATTGCAATCGCCCAAAACCCTGGATAACTTAAAATCTCCTTCATTGGAATATAAACTTTTTGATCAATCTTTTTCTTTAAATTCCCTGTTTTTCCTTCCATTAAATCGGCTACCGTAATTATCCCACTGGCTAACTCATCTTCGTAACTTTCCTCAAGTTCCAGCTGGGAGATACCCTTTAGCTGTTCAGGACGGTCTTTGATATACATCAAAACCAGGATGAGAGGAATTAAGCCAAGTGCCGCAGCAACGATGAATACTGGTCTCCAGTCTCCAAAATACGCTGCCAACTGGGTTGCTAATATCGAAGCCCAGGCAGGGGTTAAAATCCATGCCCAAGACAAGCTACTTTGCGCTTGGGCTCTCTGCCGAGAAGGGAACCAACGTGCCAGAAGCCGTGCACTAGGAACAAACTCAGTGCCAACCAGGATTCCGAAAAGAGCCATCCGGATATACCATTCTTGTGGAGTTCTCATGTCAGCCATATAAGCTGTTAAAATACCCCAAGAAATTAGTGAGAAGATTAGGACCTTCTTCGAACCATACTTATCGCAAAGCCACCCAGAAATAAATTGCGACGGACCGTAAAATATCATCATTAGAAATATTCCGTTACCAATGTCTCCGTAAGTAAGCCCTACGCTATGCATGATTAAGGGTGTCAATACCGTTGTCTTAACCCGATCTAGATATTGAATTGAGTAACCAAAAAAGAGGAGCGCTGCTACAAAATACCTATAACGCCACCAACTACTGGGATTTTCAGTCTTGGTCATAATTCATTCTCCTCCCTAATTTCTTGCCGAAAATTCTTTTGCGGCGTCTACGATTGCTAATAGGTTTTCCAACGGAGTCGTTAATGGGATAGCGCATTCTGGAGCGACTATTTCGACACCAGCTTCCAAAGCATACAACGTCTGCGTCCGTACATCGTCCGGACTGCCACACATCAAGATCTCGGTATTATTGATGTTGCCAATTAGTGACATTTCTTTTCCCACAGTTTGTTTGGCTATGCGTGCATCAACCTTCGAATCAAAATGGAAGGCATCAAAGCCAGCTTCAACGAAATAGGGAAGGAACTTTGTGGTATTGCCACAAATGTGCAAGATAATCGGCACCCCTAACTCTTTTGTTACTCGCTTATGAATCGGCAGCAGAAAATCGCGGTAAGCTAGCGGGCTGACTAAGTCTCCCGTAGCATGGTCACCCCAAAGGATAACGTCAGCACCAGCTTTAATTTGTGCTTTGCCGGAAATCATGGAAGCTTCTAGTAGAACCTCAAGGTATTTCTTAACTTTGTCCGGATCAAGAAGCGTCTCCATCAAGAATTCTTGAGTTCCAGCCAGGTGGTAGGCTAAAGACCATGGGCCATAGACCTTTCCGATAATCGCCACCCGGTCACCGTACTCACGCCGTAATATTCGGATGGCCTCCAGCACAGTGTTCATGGATGGATGCTCAAGAAAATCCTTCGGAATAGAAATCTGAGATGGGTCAGTTATCGGGTGCTCAGTGTTAACCGGCCAACTCATCTGCTCTCCCCAATCCACAGGCACCCCCAGGGCTGCAGATTCTGTTTGCGCCCCAAACACAGGCATAATCGTGTCATAGCCCAACACCTCATAACTAGTAGCCGCCAATCGGGCCATTTTCTCTGGATTAAGGTGGACTTCCGGGAAAAAGGCTCCAGACATTTTCATCAGTTCTAACGTAACTACCGAAGTTGGGTTGGCTACTGGTGCCCGATCCACCCTGCCGCCGAAAAGAGCTGATAAAAAACGTCTCTTTGAAGTCATCCATTCTGCTTGCCGTCCTAACACAATGTGTCACCCCCTAAAATCAGTCTGGTTAGCTGTTTCTATGACTAACCGCATTCGTTCACTCGGAGTTTCTGGAGCCATCCCACCTCCTGTCGAAAGTAAATACCGTCCGCCCGGGCCAGCCAGTTTAATATTTTCCTGGCATTTGGCTACAACTTCTTGATCCGAGCCTTCCAACATTTCACTAACAGGGTGAAGGTTACCCATCACACACTTGTCTAGACGGTCCCTTGTCTCTGCCAGGTTATGCTTAGGCCCAATATGAACCACGTTGGCATTAATTTCTTTAATCGTTCCTAACAAATGAGGATAATTGTTTTCGTTATGATAAACTCGAATCTCCGCCTCCTTCACATGGTCGAAAAGTTCCTTCAAGTAAGGATGCACAAACTCTTTATACATCTTTTCGGAAACCATCCCAGGGAAATGGTCCCAGATAATCGCCCTCTTCAGCGGACCAACTATCTCCAATTGGGCGTCAATGTATTCTTTTAAGAAGTCTGTGACCTTGCGAGCCAAGACATGCACTAATTCTGGGGTATCCACCATCCCGTAGCTGTATTTGTCATACCCTACCAGTAAGGCGGTGACTTCCCCCGGACCTCCGCAAAAAACATGACCATCCAGATAACCTTGTTTTTCAGTCCAGTGTTTCGGTAAATTTTCCTTGAAATATTTCAGATAACTTAGCACTTGAGATGTGTAGGGTGCTTTACGCGGGTCGGGGGTCTGAAAAGTCGCCACCTGTCCCAGATCCTCCAATGCCGATTTGCGGATGTGCGGCGGGCTGTAATCCAAAAATTCGACCTGACAACCCATAGCTCCCAATTCCGGCACTAACCCAAGGTCCGGGAAAATACCGGGTACTGTAAATGTGTCCGGAAATTGTTCATGAAATAAGATTTGCGCTTTTAGCATTTTTTCGGGGTCCGCATAATACTGGTCATCGGGTATCCCCGCGAAGGGGGCGTAAGTCTGACCAATAGTCCACAAACAAACTGGTACTCGCTCTGGTATAACCTTTCCATTTATGATTTCTAAGATTTCATGGTAGTCCTTCACTTTCTAATACCCCTTCCTCCACTTATCTGGCAAGTTCGCATCTACTGATCGACCGCGTCTTGCAACAAAGTAGCCACATTGTGTATAACAAATATCAAAATCGATTCTATCTACTGATTAATAATTCACTATTGTTTTTCTCTTTTCCTTTGAAGTATTTTCTGAACTTTAAACCATAATTCAAAAAAAGATTGTGCAGTATGCACAATCTTCAGAACATTTACACTCAAATAATGAATAACGTACTCATTTAACTTAAATATCTCCAAGCCATAATTGCTAATCTTAATTTAATTGCCTGGTCAAATGATGTGGCCGGTTTATATCCTGTCATCTTTTCTATCTTTTCTAGGCGAAACAGGATGGTATTGCGGTGCAAAAATAGAGCGTGGGCAGTTTGGGTCATACTAAGGTTGTTCTCAAACAACGCCTCCAACATTTGGAATATCTCTTCTCGTTGGTTAGCGGACTGTTTTTTTAAGATGGTTCCTATCACAGCATCGATGTAATCTTCTAACACTTGTTTGGGCGCAGCAGTCAACAAATTTTCCAGTGGCATTTCTTCAGACCAGAAAATATTTCCGCCACTACGCAAAGATCGGCCGATGTAGATCGCTTCTATTGCTTCCCGCATAGAGTTTGAGTACGCCCTATAATGCTGATACAATCGTCCCACCCCAACAGTAGTTGTAAATCCGCTATCATGTTGGATAGCGCGTTGGATTTTTTCAATAATCAATTCTGCTTCTTCTTTACATTCATTCCCATCCATTCCGGCAAAGACTTTAAAGACGACGATTTTACTCCCACCTGCATGGGCCAAGATCTCTTTGCCGTCAAAACCCTTCGTACGAGCTACTGACTGGAGTATTTTCTCCTTGAACAACTGAACAGCCAGTTCATCCGGAGGTAAGTTTTGAGTGGATGGTCTAGTTTTTAAATTGTCATTAAAGTCATCAATATCGAACACTATGGCGTATCTGGGGACGCTGAGGTCGAAGCCTAGAACAGACGCTCTGGATAGAAATATTTCTTCACTTACATCAATATCACCGTTGCACAGATCGGAAAGAAACCGTTGCTTGGCTCTCAATTCTAAGTTTAGTTGCTCTTTTAACTGCAACTGATCCAACATCAACTCGACCGAAGTACGTACTAACTTTGCGCTGACACCGATCTCTTCCGGCAATCCGGTTATACCGACCACCCCAACTATTTGGCCGTTAAAGATAATCGGCAGATTAACACCCGGGTTACCACCTTTGATAGGATCAACGTTATTGGGAAAGACCTCAACCGTTCGGCCACTATGGATGACCTGCGCTGCCCATTGATGAAATGAGCCCAAACGTCCTTCATCCCTGCAAGCAATAATAATGGCCTGTTCATTCATAATGTTAATATTCTTGCCGATGATCTGTACCATTTTATCTACAATTGGCTGAACTAAATCATGTGTGAGTACTAACACACTGTAACCTCCCTCTCTGGCCTGTGTATACAGTTGGCGAGAATCATCGCGGCCATAGCAAACGCCATCCAGCAATAAAATCATCGAATTGGCTATTAATGCCCATCCCGCCAAAAAGGTAAAAAGAGCTTTTTGCGTATTTGTTTAAGTTCCAACACTGTTTCTTGAATTATCTTTTGAAATTCCTCGGTGAAAACAGGATTTTTTCCTAGACGATACACAGCCTTTGGTACCACCACCAAAACATTCATTACGTGATTCAAGCCACAGAATGAACTGATCGAGCCATTCGTCATGAGTTAAATCAGTTTCGATACAACCATCAATCTCAATTATATTTCTGCTTTGCATAGACATCTCCCCCACCCCAAGATTTACTTGGGGAGATACCGCCGGAGCAATCTGGCGGTGTTTTTCCGTATATTTACCACCACCAGGACTTCCAAATATTTTCTAACTTGCTCTTAAATGCTATAAGTGCTGGGTCTTTCTTCGGATCATAATCAAACTTCACCACAATCCTAGCGGTTTTCTGTTTCCTTGTATTTACTTTCTTCTTTTCGTCTGGAAAATGATAAATAGTCAAAGACAATCAACTCCTTTGATTCTAACCCTGTCATCTATCCTCACTCACCAATTTATAAAACGTGTTTCTTTTAAGACCCAAAAGTTCCATAGCCTTATTAGCCGTTAACTCTCTATTCTTCCATCTCGGGTATATATCCTCCCAATTATCTGGCTTCGCAATTTGTTTCCTTCCCTTATATGCCCCTTTACTTTTAGCGATCGCGATTCCTTCCCGTTGACGCTCCAACATGTTTGCCCTCTCAAACTCATAGATAGCCCCAATCATAGTCAACATGAGTTTACCAGTTGATGTATTGGTATCCAGGTTTTCTTTTAAGGACTTTAACTTAACGCCCTTTTCATCTAACTGTTTAACTATATTTAGTAGATCCTGAGTACTTCTGGCTAACCGAGAGAAATCTTTAATATAAATTACGTCGCCTTCACGTGCAAAATCTAACATTTCAATAAGCTTGGGCCTTTTTGCATCCTTTGCACTTACCTTTTCTGTGAAGTACTTCTTTATATTTTCTTTTTCCATGGCCTTGATTTGTCGTTCTTCGTTTTGATCTATCGTTGAAACGCGAATATATGCTATGTTCATTATTTCTTTTCATCTCCCAAACCATCAGACTCCAGTGTCCGTACCGCAAATAGTTGGTTACAAGCTCCCTAAGAAAGATATTGCCATAGGATACCAGTGTCCTATGGATGAAAATCCGACAAATATGGACCGGGCACCAACTTATCCACCCTGTGTAAAATTTTTACCCCTACTTCTGCAGCCCCTTCTACCTTTAAAAGTAGAAACCCCCTTATATCACTTTTAAAAGCCCAGGCAGTGGAACAACCGCCGTTTATCTTAAGTAAGCAAGGGCGTCACCGCCCAAGCTCCTCAACAGAACCGTACTTGCGTAGAGTAGGCACCCAGCGAGTTGCTATCCTAAAATAGTACTATTCCAGATGCCCCTCTCAGAACGGAGCGTGCCAGTTTCCTTGGCACTCCGCTCGCCAGTGATTAGCAGTCAACCGACAGTGGCGTTGTGTTTCGTTT
>DASRMG010000238.1:0-7932 GCA_035648035.1 Desulfosporosinus sp.
GATAACACCTCTTTTTTGGTTGTTTTGGTTAGCACTTAATTATACCAAAAACTGAGGCTTCATGCGGATTTTCATCGTTTTTTGTCTCTTTTTTATACTTATTTTCGGCTAGTTTATCTGGGTGCGAAAGTTCAGTTATTAAATGCAATAACAAAACAAATTGAAAGAGGTAACAGATTACTACGCTGATATAAAAATGCGTGGTAATATAGATTTTATTGCAAAAAAGTTTATAGTATTTTTTTCACAAAACCAATAATACCAATTAGGTAATAATAGGTAGTTCTATAATGTATTTACTGTGCTGAATAAAGGAAAAGACAAGGAATAAAAAACATGGGGTGGCAATGTGATAACATTGGGATGACAATGGAGGGTTGAAATGGAAAAAGAAACAAGGTTAAATATTCGACTAGAGCGAAAAATTTTAGAAAGGCTAGGCTAGATGTTATTTGTGTCAGACTAGGCGATTCAACATTGGCTTTTATTGTGAAAGAAAATTGTTAGAATGGTAAAATCTATAATGTATTTGTAGAATAATAAAGCTGCTAAAAATCAATCACTTGAGCCATTTGCACAAAAAGCTACTTATCATTAATTTGAGGAGGAAAATGCATGAAAAAGTACACATGGAAACAATTTAAGACGCTACCCCGTAAATTGTGGGCACGTAAGAAACAAATGTACTCCATTGCCCTTGGCCTCTTTGATAGAGGGTCATTTGGATATTTGGCCTTGGAGTTATCTCCTATACGTGAGCACCGTCCAGACAAAGATTATTCAACATCCCTTGCTTATTTGGAGTCAGATAATGAAACACGCGAAGTAGAGGGCGAGAGTTGACTGATCTTTTTGAAGGGTTATCAAGGGAAAACTTGAACGATAAATTATCCGATGCTAATCCGTACGGATAATGGTTGCTAGCGTCCTCGGAGAATGGGTTGAGCATTGAAACCCTCCAAACTACGGCTTCATCTTGACTAAGGGCTTAATTATGCACACGATATAATAAACCACTCTAACATCCGACCTGCAGATGGCGTGGTTTATTATGCACATTTTGTTCGATTAATCAGGCGCAGGGTCGAGCAAACTGAATTATGCACACTGTTTTAACTCTTAAAACCCTTGCTGTATCAGTGTTTTTTAACAGTATAAAATTATGCACAGCCCAACTTTAGTGAGAAGCAATAATATTTCAGCTATTAATCTCATTGACCACCTTGAGGGTGCTAACCTCCCGTTCTTTGTGCGAGACTCTGGCTACAGATTCTTTAATCATTGGGTGATTAAAGATATTCTTAACTTTATGCGATTTTCCTATAGCGACAAGAACGTGGGAATTCTGGAAACCATATACTGCAAATTTGATTCGTATATTTCCAGACAGCAAATCGACTATATAAGAACCCAAGACCCTACAAAATCTTTATTTGATCATTTGGCAGACCTTCCCAATCTTCCAGCTTTTCGAAAGAAAAACTTTCAAGAACTTAAGCGACAATTTAAGAGACTGAATACCATGAACCCGCTTGATGCAATCCGATTTATTCGAAATGAACTGCACTATGATAAAAAACTGGATGAGTTTAGTGAGCGTTTGGGACTATCTACGGAATCCTCCCATGGAATTTTAGTTACTCTGGAAAATATCGCGCAGGGTATGAAGACACACAAGGATTTTGCAGACCGACTGAAATATCTTGAGCGATTGATGTCTGAATCGACCGTTAATAAGGATCAAAATGCTGTGACACTTTCCACCTTTCATTCCGCCAAAGGTCTTGAGTTCGAGAGTGTTTACATGTTGGATTTGGTCGATGGAATCCTGCCAAATCTCGAGAGTATCAAAGCCGCAGAAAATAAAATAACAGATCATCTAGAAGAAGAAAGGCGTCTCTTTTACGTCGGGGTGACACGAGCTAAGAAAGAACTTGTACTTCTGACGGCTAAGAATATCAATGATCAAGAAATGATAGAATCTCAATTTGTAGGAGAGATTCGTGAGATTCTTCACCCAGGACGTTCTCAGCCTGATAAAAAAGCTTTGTGTCTAACAACCTTAAGTGTAGAGGTAGGAGCAGATATTAGACACAAAGCCTTTGGAATCGGTCGGATTACCATTGCGGATGTGGAGGGTGATTTGCTCGAAGTAAACTTTAGGAAATTTGGTTTCAAGCAATTTTCGCTCAAGGTTTGTTTGGAGGGAAAACTGGTGAGTTCGGTGTTATAACGGTAGAAAAACTCGAGGCTATGCTATGATCTATAAAGGGTGGGGTTGTTAAGATATAATAAGGCGGAGACTACAGTAACTGCCGGTTAAACGTGTTGAGCAGTCTCATATAATGATTTGCTTCACGAAGTACGTGGTCCCCCAACAAAGGAACAGCCAACGCTTTAATCTTACAATGGATTAAACCTTCAGTGGCAGCCGCTTTAAAATCTCTAAGACTCACCGTGGCCTTATAGGTTTTATTACTGAGTTGCGGTAATATAGTTGTTTTTTCCGTCATTGTCATGGCCTGTTCAGTGAGCTCATCGAACACTTTACCATAGTCATTGGCCGTGTCAAAGAGCGCCACTTCAGTGGGGTCTAACAAACCTCGGATAAATTTTGCGTGCTCTGCCATGAGGGGATCCCAAAATTTATGTTGATTAATGGTATCCTCTAGTAGATTAACGTCTTGGCGGTTTTGTAACTGATCAATTATCTTTAAGTAGGAGCGTGCTTCCCGCAACATATGGTCGATCATTAAGGGGTAGTTATAGGTGAAAAGTTTACAGCATAAGACGTCTTTAAGGAGCTTGGATTTGAAATTAACGAAGACACAAGTTTCGGCTATCGTTTTCTGATTCAGGACACAAACCTGATCAGCCAATTGCGCGTTGAAGACGGCGTTTGGATTTATAGCTAAGCAGAGTTCCATACGGGTTAGCTCCGTATCTAGCTGAACGCCAGAGTAGAATTCTGTGGCTCGCTCAGCATCAAAGGTGAACTTAGTCACTAATTCTCCTGATGTGAGAACTTCAGCACAGATCACCCCTTTGGAAAGCAAGATGGTCTCTACGAGTAACTCCGTGAATTGACATTTTAGAGTCTCAGCTTGTTGGGCTAGGACTTGGTCCTTAGGACCGAAGGCAACTTCCAGGAAAAAAGCGTGTTCTTTCAATATTCGGATGAAAAATAGGTTTAGTTCCAGTGATTGTTGAATGAACTCCTTGTTAGATAGTATGCAAAATACCCCTCCTTAAAATTTATGGGTATTTATATATATGCAACCCTTAAGTGAGTTATAAGAATAAGACACGGTTTATAGTTGTTATAATATGGATCAATGGAAGTATATACTGGACTGTGAAATTAAGGAAAAGGGAGACCGAGGCATGGGTAAGATCCTAATCGTGGCCGAAAAGCCTTCTCAAGCTCGTGAGTATGCTACAGCCTTAGGAGTGAAGGGTAAAAAGGACGGATATCTTGAAAATGAGCAGTATGTGATTACGTGGTGTTACGGTCATCTTTTAGAGCTGGAGCGCCCAGAAGCGTATATGGACCTTGATCGGGTGGGTAAACGCTGGAGCTTAAACCGTTTGCCAGTTCTTCCTGGTTTGAAGGCCTTTCGCCGCGTAGTAAAAACTGGGGCGATTAAACAATATCAGGTGATCGAGCGCTGGTTAAAGTCCTCGGATATTAAAGAGGTCATATGCGGAACGGATGCTGATCGGGAAGGGCAGTTGCTATTTCAAGAAGTGTGGGATGCCTGCTTGTGCAATAAACCTTTATCTAGGCTCTGGATTTCCTCGCTGACCACTGCGGCGATACTGGAAGGCTTGAAACGCTTGCGTTCAGCTGAATCAGTGGCAGGATTAGCAGCCGCGGGGCAAGGACGGGCGTTTGCAGACTGGGATTTTGGCATGAATCTAACAGAAGGGTTTACCGCGTTATTTGGGAGTTTTGATACCGTTCGAAAAAAACCCAATGTTATTTCGATAGGGAGGGTGCAGACCCCAACTCTTGCTCTCATCGTAGAACGAGAATGGGAAATTGAACGATTTGTTGCCCAACCCTTCTTCGAAGTGCGCGCTCATTTCGCGACTACCCAGGGCGACTATCCTGGTAAGTGGTTTGATCCCAGTGAAGAATCAAGACGGATCACCAATCCCCTAGAAGCTGAAGCCATTGTAGACAAAACGAAGGGGAAACTGGGCAAAATTGCTAAAATGGAGCAAAAAGATGTGCAGGAACCTGCCCCGCTTCTTTTTGATTTGACCTCTCTGACAATCACTGCTTCAAAGAAATATGGGTTTAGCGCGGAGAAAGTGCTTCAGTTGGCCCAATCCCTCTATGAGAAGAAGGCTACCACCTATCCACGCACCGATTGCGCCTACTTATCCGAGGATCTTGTGCCGAAATTGCCGGAACATCTGAGCGCAGTTCGCCAAGAACCCTTCACGAATTTAGTGGATGAAGCAAGTCTTTGTGGGGTGCCTCAAGGTAAACGCGTAATCAATACAATCACGGCGCATCATGCCATCATTCCGACCACAGAGAAAGTTGCCTACCAGAGACTCACCGGTGAGGAACTTAAACTCTATGACTTGATCGTGCGCCGCTTTCTAGCGGTCTGGTTTCCGCCTGCCCAATATCACCAGACCGACGTGGTCACCGAAGTTGAAGGTGAGACCTTTCGTACTAAAGGTAAGGTTCTGCTAAGCTTAGGCTGGAAAAAAGTGTACGGGCCGGAGTACCTTGAGGAGGCAGTCATTAAAAAGCCTAAGAAGAATGACCGTGCGCATGTCGAAGATGAGAACGAAGCCTTGCCACCGTTGAGTGCGGGCGAGGAAGTGCGGGCAAAACGTGTCTTCAGCGAAGAAAAATCCACGAAGCCACCCAAGCACTTTACCCAGGGTGACCTGCTGAAAGCTATGGAAGGTGCAGGAAAACAGATAGATGATGAGGTTCTTCGGCAGCAATTGAAAGGCAAAGGTCTGGGTACTGTTGCGACACGACCTGCGATTATGGAAAGTCTGATAGGTAGGGGATACATCCTCCAGGATCATAAAGCCTTGAAAGCCACACAGAAAGGGTCGGAACTCATTCGTCTGATTAAGGAGCGCCTTCCTCATGCTCAACTTCTAGTGAGTGCAGAGATGACCGGGCAGATGGAGTTTAATCTTTCTCAAGTGGAAAAAGGAGACCTCACGATCGAGCAATATATGGCGGACGTGGAAGAAGCCATTGGTAGAATCATTGAGGAACTGCGTTCCTTCGAACATAAACATGGTAAAACACCTCTGGCTCTTGCGCCTTCTGGTAAAATTCCAGCAACAGCAACAGGAGACGATACGAAAGTAGCTCGGAAGAAACCGAGCAAAACAGAAACTCAAGCGTTGGGAGCTTGTCCTAAATGCGGTGGTGAAGTGATTGAAGGACAGAAAGGGTTCGGATGTGCTAATTGGAAACAAGGATGTCATTTTGTTCTTTGGAAAACGCCGATATGTAGTAAGGTGCTTACATCAACGCAGATAAAAAGTCTTTTAAAAAAAGGGAAAACCCCTCTGATTAAGGGGTTTAAATCAAAGTCTGGTAAAGTGTTCGCGGCTTATCTGATCTGGGAGGATCCATTGGAAGCAAAAATAAAATTTGAGTTCGAATCATGAAACAGACTTTGACAGTAGCTCAAAAAATAAAACAATTACTGGTTATATTAGTCCCTATATTAGTTGCGCAAGTCACAATGTTTTCTATGAGTTTTTTCGATACTGTGATGTCAGGGCGAGCAAGTACACAAGACCTAGCGGGGGTGGCAATTGGTTCAAGTATATGGGTGCCCATTGGTGCTGGATTAGGTGGGATTTTAGTTGCTTTGACTCCAATTGTTGCTCAACTAATCGGGGCCAGGAAAAAAAAAGATATTGCTTTCAAGGTCGTTCAAGCGACCTATTTAGCCCTAGGTCTCTCTGGTCTAATACTGATTGTAGGGGCAATTACCTTGGATCCCATTCTATCTATCATGGATTTGGAGGATACAGTACGTCGTATTTCACGCAGTTACTTGATTGCCCTGTCCTTTGGTATTCCTGCCTTGTTCATCTATCAGGCTTTGCGTTCATTTATTGATGCGCTAGGAAAAACCAGAGTAACCATGATGATTGCACTGCTGTCACTACCCATTAATGTTTCACTTAATTATGTTCTGATCTTTGGAAAATTCGGCTTTCCAGCCTTGGGTGGAGTTGGCGCGGGTGTCGCCTCCGCAATGACATATTGGTGTATGGCTGTGTTTGCTTTTATTTTAATACTCCGGCAGGACTCGTTTACTTCATATCGCGTATTTGAACGTCTATTTGGCATATCGATGAAAGAATGGAAGGAACAACTAACCATTGGACTGCCCATTGGCTTTGCTATCTTCGTGGAGACCAGTATTTTTGCCGTAGTGGCCTTACTCATGAGCAATTTTGATACAGTAACCATCGCTGCTCATCAGGTGGCAATGAATTTTGCAACGTTACTTTACATGGTCCCCTTCAGTATCTCCTCTGCTTTAACGATTGTCGTCGGATTTGAAGTTGGCTCTGGTAGGCATAAGGATGCTCGACAATACAGTTACTTAGGCATGGGCATGTCAGTTGGCATGGCTTGTATCTGTGCCGTTGTATTATTGCTCTTTAGAGAGCAAGTAGCCACTTTGTATTCAAGAGAGATCCCGGTCATTCAAATGGCCCAACAATTTCTCGTGTATGCGGTGTTCTTTCAATTTTCTGATGCGATTTCTGCGCCAATTCAAGGGGCTTTGCGTGGCTACAAAGATGTTAATATCACACTTATCACATCCCTCATCGCCTATTGGATGATCGGATTACCAGCAGGGTACTACATGGCCAGTTATACGTCGTTAGGAGCAGCGGGTTACTGGATCGGCTTAATTTTAGGACTGGCCATCAGTGCGATAGGCTTGTCATGGCGTTTTTCAGCGATCCAGAAAAGATTTTAGGCGGCTATTTTACACTTCATAGCACGTTTTCGTAAAGAGAAGCCCATCACGTACTTGCACGAAAACGCTATAGTAGGTTCACATGGGTAAATTTCTTTTTAAGGGAGAAAAAGGTTATAATGTGTGATAAGCCATGTCACCAAGCGCTTAAGGATTAAAATACATGCAACTTATAGTTAGGATGGATGATCAATGACTACAAACTTCAATCAGTTCGGACTGGAAGAATCTTTAGTAGCAGCTTTAAAACAGGAAGGAATCGTGGAGCCGACAGCGATTCAAGTACAAACGATTCCTTATATCTTAGAGAATAGAGATGTTGTTGGGCAATCAGAAACAGGAACAGGTAAGACGTTGGCATATCTTCTACCGATTTTTCAGAAAATTGACATACTGAAAAGAGAAACTCAAGCGATGATTCTGACTCCCACACATGAACTAGCTATCCAAATTCAACGCGAAATTGAAACTTTGGCAAGCAATTCGGGTCTTGCGGTCACTTCGACAGCAATTATAGGGAATGTTAATATTACGCGACAAATAGAAAAGCTCAAGGAAAAACAGCATATTATTGTGGGTTCCAGCGGTCGAATTCTAGAGCTTATCCATAAGAAAAAAATCTCTTCACAAACCATCAAGACCATAGTTCTTGATGAGGCAGATCGTTTGCTTGATGAAAATAATTCAGAGAGTATTAAGGCGGTCATAAAGACGACGCTACGTAGGACACAGCTTTTATTATTTTCTGCTACCGTACCCGCAGGCACCTTGCAACGAGCTGGGGACCTCTTGAAAAACCCTCAAGTTGTTCGGGTTACGGAGAAGGTCATGATTGCGCCGACGATCTCACACATGTATTTTCCAGCGGAACAGAGAGACAAAATTGAAGTTCTCAGAAAACTAGTCCGAATGGTTATTCCAACAAGGGCTTTAATTT
>DASRMG010000239.1:0-13544 GCA_035648035.1 Desulfosporosinus sp.
TGCCTTCCATCGATTTAAATCGACTAGTTGTCCCGGAACATGTCCTTATGTTACTTCCAGAAAACGTCGTGCGAAAATATACGGTTTTGCCTGTGGAAATGAGCAATGCTCAGCTTTTGGTAGCTATGAGTGATCCGACCGATTATTTTGCAATTGATGACTTACGACTGGCTTCAGGAATGATGGTTAAGCCTTGTCTCGCTAAAAAAGGAGATATTCTTCTGGCCATTGATCGCTTCTATGGTAGGAGTGGAGCGGAAAAGGCCGCTCGCGAATATGCCAAGAAAATGGGCGTGACCTCGGTTGCGATGACGGGCCAAATGGCGTCTCTTAACGCTTCTGAGGGGGAAGTAATTGATGAGGAATCAACCCCGATCATTAAATTCTTAAACACGATTATCGAGAATGCGGTCAATAACCGGGCCAGTGATATTCACATTGAGCCCATCGAAGAAGAACTTCGGGTGCGCTTCAGGATTGATGGCGTGTTACGAGAGATTATGCGTACCCATGGTAGTATGGCCAATCCAGTCGTTAGTCGGGTGAAAATTATGGCTGACCTTAATATCACAGAACGGCGCTTGCCCCAAGATGGTCGAATTTCCTATCTGGTCGGTGGGAAGATGATCGATCTGCGGGTGTCAACGACACCCACAATGTATGGGGAAAAAGTTGTTCTGAGAATTTTGGATAAATCTAGTGTTATATTAGAAAAAGAAGCGTTGGGGCTGGTCGGGAAGGATTTAACAACGTTTGAAGAATTAATCTCTAGGCCTTATGGGATCGTACTGGTTACGGGTCCGACGGGAAGTGGCAAGACGACGACGCTTTATACAGCCTTGCAACAATTAAATGTTCCTGAAAAAAACATTGTCACACTAGAAGACCCCGTAGAATTTAACTTTAAAGGGGTCAATCAAATGCAGGTAAACCCGAAAGCTGGGCTGACGTTTGCCACAGGACTTCGCTCTCTTTTGAGGCAAGATCCGGATATTATCATGGTCGGTGAGATGCGGGACAATGAGACAGCCCAAATAGCTGTGCGCTCGGCTTTAACGGGTCATTTAGTCTTATCGACCATTCATACCAATGATGCAGCGAGTTCAATTACGCGTCTCTTGGATATGGAGATTGAACCTTTTCTGCTGTCCGCTTCGATCTTGGGAATCATCTCCCAACGGCTTGTTCGACGTATCTGTCCACAATGTACGATTCAGTATGAGATGGGCCCTATAGAACATACGTTACTTGAGATTCCTAAGGAAACTAAGGTAGTCTTGAAAAAAGGGCAGGGGTGCACTTACTGCAACAAAAGCGGCTATAAAGGAAGAATTGCGATCTTTGAGATTATGCCGATTACGGGAGGACACAGACAACTCATTGACCGAAGGGCAACAGCCGACGAATTAAGAAGCTATGCGATTGAACAGGGGATGACGACCCTTAAAGATGCGGCTACGAGACTGGTTATTGAAGGAGTCACGACCGTTGATGAACTCCTGCGGGTTACTTATGTGAATGAATAGGTTGAGGTGAACGGCAGGAATGCAATTTCGCTATAGAGTGATCAATGAAGAAATGCGCGTGGTAGATGGGGTACTGGAAACGGTTGATTTGGAGGCCGCGAGACGTCAAATGGTCGAGAATCAATGGCAAGTTATTTCCCTAGAAAAAGTATCAGAACTGACTAGCTTGCTCACGATGACCTTTAAGAACAGGGTTAAGCATGAATCTATTGCCGCTTTTTGCTCCCAAATGGCGATGATGATCCGGTCGGGTGCTAATTTAGTGCGGGGACTGGAGATTCTTCAAGTTCAGATGGAGGATAAGCGGCTACAAGAAGTTGTGGGTACGATTCATCGCAGTGTAAGCCGGGGAGATTCTTTGTCCGTGGCTATGAGAGCATGCCAAGGGGCTTTGCCAGAGCTTCTGATTAATTTGGTCAGCGTCGGTGAAGAAAGTGGAAGTTTGGACTCTGTCTTGGTAAGTATGGCAGAGTATTATGAACGAGAGAATTTCATTCGTAAGAAAATTTCAAGTGCGGCAATTTATCCTATAGTTCTTTCAGTCGTACTTATCGGACTTGTGGTCTTGTTTATGAACTTTATTCTGCCAGAAATCACTGATCTCATGAAGGGAAACGGTCAGAGTCTACCTGCTCCTACGCAGATGATTGTTGATACGGCCGATTTTCTGAAGAGCAAAGGACTATACCTTTCAATCAGTTTAGTCGCGCTTGTTGGTCTTATGCGTTGGGTTTTCGCAATTCCAAAGTACCGCTATTACCTGCACGCGTTCCTTCTTCATCTCCCACTTTTAGGGAAGAATATGAAAGACGTTGTTATTGCTCGCTTCTCCAGAACACTAGCCTTGTTCTTACATTCCTCTCTGCCGATCGTGCCAATCTTAAATTCTTTAGAGAACATTGTGGGTAACGAAGTTCCCCGTTTAGCGGTTGCCCGTTCAAAAGACCGGATTATTCGTGGAGAGACGATGGCCTTGGCTTTTGGAGTGGAACCTTTCTTTGATCCGCTCGTTATCCAAATGATGTCTATCGGAGAAGAAACAGGACGAATGGAGGAATTAATGGTTGAAGTAGCGAATCACTATGATAAACGAGTGGAGATCGGACTAACACGGTTGGTTGCTTTAGTTGAACCAATCTTCACAATTATTATTGGAGTTTTTGCCGGGGGGCTAATTATTGCAATTGCTTTACCCATTTTCAACATGGCGAGTGGAGTCAGTGGGGTGAAATAATGCTAAAAAGACTGCATAGTATGAAAAATACCTTCGATTATGAGTATACCAACGGAAAACAGGGATTTACCCTCATCGAAATAATGTTGGTGATCGCTGTCGTTGGGTTATTGGCGATAGTAAGCGTACCAAAATATCAAGCGATCACAGACCATTACAAATTGGAGTCTTCGGCCCAGATCGTTGTCGGTCAGTTAAGATATGCTAAACAACTTTCTATGGATCAACGAAAAAATATATATCTGGCGATGGATACGAATACGGTTGAAGTGCTCGATGCAAGTAACAAGGAATATGGCGGTATAAAAGCCTTTGACAGTGGGGTTAACTTTTCAAGAATGATGAGTAACGGATTAAAAAATGAATCGGGTAAAGCGAAAGGTTTACCACATGTGGTGTATGATGCCCGTGGTTTTGTTTTGAACTCACCCACCGGTGGTGGCATAGTCAATATCGTTTTATCCACAGTGCGAACGAACAGATCAGTTATGATTGTCGTCGAGCTACAAACAGGGGATATTACGGTGAAGTGGTGATGCGATGAAAATAATAACAAGGATGAGGAGAAGTTGTGATGAAGCCTTGGCGCGACGAAGGAATGACCCTGATCGAAGTGGTTTTTGCAATCAGCATTTTACTGATAGGTGTCACCTACGTTGTCAAAAGTGATTCGGCGATGTACCATTATCGTTATCAAGGTGAGGCTAGGCAACAGATGCTTTTTTACGGGGCGGGTCAACTAGAGCGCGTTCTCCAAAATCAACCTGTCATTCAGGGGTCCGCATCGGGGAACTCCCAGTTTGCAAATTTTACGGTAGTGTTTACTGAATCTGACTTGCTTCCCAGTCGGAGCCATTTGAAGGTAATAAAGGTTGTCGTTTCCGTTCCTAACACAACCAATTCACCAGATCCAGTAACTCTCGCTACATATAGGGTGAACTAATGATCAAAAAGATGCGAAATAATAGAAATAATACGCAAGGCTTTACCCTGATCGAAGTCATGATTGCCATCTCGATTTTCGGTTTACTTCTGTTGTACGCTTCTCAATTTATGCGTTCAGAAATACATGGTTTTGAGTCTACTTCACGACAAAATGAACTAGAACAGAAAGCGCGTATTGCCATGATGCATATTTTGGACGAGGTCCGTTTGAATAACCGTACCTTCTACAAGTCCACGTCAAGTATTAGTCAAGAAATTCGTCTTTATGCTAATGTAACGAAGGCTACGGCTACTCCAAAGGACGAAACTGGTTCAGCAAGTTTGATTTTCATTAATACACAAACAACAGCCATCGTACAATCACCCACAGCTAAGGTCTTTTTTGACCAAATGAAAGGTGAACTCTGGTATCAGAAAGACTCTGTCAATCGATATCTGATCGCAGATGAAATATGGAAATTGAGTATAGTGCAAGATTCATCCCTTGCATCCCTTGTGAAAATAGATATTATTGCAGGTGGAAATAATGGGTCTCAATCCTTTGAACTTCAAACTTGGGTACGCTTAAATTAGCAGGAGGAGAGCCACTTTGAAAGAACGAGGGTCGGCACTACTTACAGCCGTAATCATAGTCATGGTATTGCTTTCTATATCAGGGATCTTATTGACAACGGTAGTTTACCAAGCGAAAAATGAATCGTCTGAGGAAAGAGGGCTTCGGGCATATTATTTAGCTGAAGCAGGTGTTCAGTATGGAATCGCTGCAGGCATTACGGAACTAACGAATGCTCCTGAAGCAGAGTTCACGCTCACGCCGCCGCGGGTAAATAATCCTTTTGGGCAAGGTGGATGGTTTGAGGTTACTGTCACTAGGGCGACTGGGGCGATTTCATTCACAGTTAATAGTTCGGGCGATTATTTAACAACTTTAAGAACAAAGGTGGCTGAGTATGATTATGGAGTAAGTACTGGTGGCGATGTAGGCGGTGGTTCCAATTGCGAAAATACTGAGAAGTGGGTAAACAATATACAATATCAAAAAGATAATGAAGTCTGTTATAATAGCAAGAAGTTTTATGCAAGGAATAATACAGGTAAGAATGAAGAACCTGGTCTAATAAATAGCCCCTGGCAGGAAATCACGGAACTGTGGAAGGATTTTAATATATACCAGAAAGATGATGTTGTCTTTTATAACGGCAAACCGTTTTATGCAAGGAATAATACAGGTAAGAATGAGCCACCTGGTCTAATAAATAGCCCTTGGCAGGAAATGACGGAACTATGGAAGGATTTTAATATATATCAAAAAAACGATATTGTCTTTTATAATGGCAAACCATTTAAAGCAAGAAATAATACAGGTAAGAATGAACAACCTAGCTTACCAACCAGCCCCTGGGATGAATTAACAGACCAATGGAGATCATTCAACTTTTATAATGAAGGTAATATAGTACTGTATACCGACGGAAAAAGATATAGGGCGAAATATAATCATTCCCCAAGTTCAACAGCTCCACCCAATTCTTCTGCTTGGGCACTAACTTCGTCTCCACTCCCTAAGCCATTTCTCCTGAAAATCTCAGTGACACCCATATACGCTTCTATTCAGGTCGGTCATACCCAAGCATTCGTGGCTAAAGCGGTATATTCGAACGACTTTACGGAAGTAAGCAACCAGGCAGTCTGGTCCCAATCAAATGGAAGCGTTGTAACCTTGTTGGGCAAAAATGCAACCGGTAATTCTGCTGGCACGAGTACTATTACAGCCTCTTTCGGTGGCAGATCAGGAACGGCAACTTTGACGGTAACTGTCCCGACAAATTCAAATCCACCTCTAATGCCAGGAAATGGAAAAATTTTATGGGAAAAAGAAATTATAAATTAAAATAGTTGATAAGAATATGATCGTCTTAAGTAGTCATGATTTGCGGTAGAGGGGGATAGACTGTGTTCAAACAAAAACAATGGTTGGCTGTTGTACGGGGGAATCACTGGATTGTAGCGAAAGTGGCTCGTCATAAGTTAAAACTGGATATTCTCCGATTGTCTGAGTTTCATGCACAATTCGGATTCCAATCTACGAACGAACAGAAGCAATTTTCTGAGAGTGAACTCTCAGCGAAAGATAGCAGCCAAGAAAAGAAACACTTGAGTGTAGGCGAAAAAGCGGACTTACTTAAAGAATGGTTACATAAGAACCATGTTCCTGTCCAAAAACTTCGAATTGCAGTTTCTTGTCCTGGAGTGATCACACGGATGATAACTCTTCCACTTATTTCTGACAAAGATTTAAATAAACTTTTAACCGAACAGGTGGAGCAGTATTTTACGTTAAATATTTCGGATTATGTGGTGGATTATAGAGTGTTGGAGCGATTAGTAGAAGACGGAGAAATGCGTCAGCGGGTTCTTCTGGCTGCTCTGCCAAAGTACCAATGGGAAACGCTATGGGCGGAGTGGCAAGAGCTTGGATTTAAACCGAGAGTGGTAGATTTAGCAGTCGATGGCTTGGCGCGTTTATACTCAAGTTTGACACTAAATACTACGAAGAAAAAGAGTACGACTGAGGTAGGGGCGCCTCTTGATCTAGCAATTGTTGAGCTGAGTGCGGATCGGGTGGAATTTATTCTCCTGGAGCATGGCGTGTTTTTCTTGTATTCAGATCTAGAAGCCCCTTTGGACGTATTAGACCATGTTAGGATAGCATTGAAGGGTACTTGTAAAGAGCTTAGGAACGGACAACAGGTAGAGGCGGACGACTCAGCTCTGCAGACTGCAAAATTGCATGCTTGGGCAAAAACGGAGGTCGAGACGACTTTGGGAAATGTCCTACAGTCACTTTCTGAATTTTTTAATTTTTTTGCTGCACGACATTTTGGTAAATCCATTGATCGCATTTATCTAACGGGAGACTATTCTGATCTTCCCTTTATTCAGGAGGTTTTTGAAGGTGATCTAGAAGTATTCACACAGGTGGGCTTTCCGGATGCTTGGCATCCTCGTTTCAGTAGAAAGATTAAAACGCTTCAAAAGAATGGGATGAAGTATGGCAGTCTTTATGGTTTGGCCATGAGGGAGGGCTAAATGAAAGAAAAGAGAGAGTTTAATTTTGCCCGTCGCTGGACTGATGAACTTGCCAGAGAGAGCAAAAGCCCTTCGAAATTGAAAACTCAAGCTTTAGCTTGGGGAGTAGTAAGTCTATTATTCCTAGGAGGTGTCGGTAGTACTCCTTGGCTGTGGGAATACAAAGAGAGAAGCGACATCCAATTGGCTGAGGGGAAAATTTCCTCTCTTCGAGAAATTGCGAATCAGGTTAACCAATTGAAAGCGCTAAAAGCCAAAGCGGAAGGACAACAACAGTTGCAGAGTCTCATGCAAAATAGCACGCGTGATCCCGGTCCTATTTTAGAAAAGCTAAGAAAGATCCTACCTATTGGAACGGTAGTCAATACGTTTTCCTTGCAGGAAAATGCTGTGACACTGGGTGTAAGTGTTCCGACACCGGTGGATGTGGCGCGTTTGTGGGTTAGTTTGCGCGATTCTGGGATGTTCCAAGAGGTAGATATTCAAACTGTTTCGTTACTAGACAAAGTACAAACTCTGGGTCTCAGTTTAACGTTAAAATAGATTCTCTTCTGCAAACGATAGAGTAGACGAGTAAAGGAGTAGAAAGGATGAAAAAGGAAAGGCTTCAAATAATCACACTTGTTCTTGTTATTATTTTTGGGATTAGTTATGCTTATATTAAATTCCTTTTTCTACCTGAGTGGACGGTTATTCAAGGTAATACAAATCGTCTACGTTCGCTGGAAAACCAATATCAGGAATTACTTGTCTACCAAAGAAATCAAAACGGGTTAGGGGAGGAAATTAAAACGTTGGAGGCTAAAGTCTTCCAATTGAATGCCCAGCTTCCAACTCGGATTGATAAACCTCAACTCATGGTTGGGCTCTATACTTTGGCTAAACAACACTCAGTTATTCCTCAAACGATAGCCTTTGAGCAAGCTCAAGCCAAAGGTGCTTATCAAGAGATGGGGGTAAGCTTTAGCTGTTTGGGTAAAACGGCGGACATACTCACATTGATTCAAGAAGTGCAATTCGGAGGGAATCAACGATTGGCGATCAAAAGCACAAACCTTTCAGTACAACAAGGGATTATGCGGGCGGAGTTAAAATTGGTCGCTTATGCAAGTAACGGAGTATCAAACAATTTAATTCTGAAGCCTGCCTTTATGAATTCCCCTTTCGGAGTGGACACTCCCGCAAAACAAGTGAAGATGTTAAATTAGTAAAGGGTCCGACTCTTGGTCCAAGCATTAAAGCCTACAAAGTGAAGGTTGTTGTATATGACGGTTATGCGGAGGCAAGTGAAGAAAATAAATTACACAGTGATAATGCTCCGGCGATTGCTGTGACGAGTCCTCACGTTACAGGCTGCCTTGTAGGAGACACCATAAATATTCCTGTGACATGGACTGCGCTATCGACTCAATGCTGCTATTACAATCAATGGAGGTACAATGAAGAAGGGACAAAGCTTTGCATTATTACTCACCGATCAGACATCGGCTCAGGATGTGATTACCAGGAGTACAGAAAATATTGCTTCAGTGTCTTTACCATTAACAGTCAATGTAGGAGTGGCGCCAATATTGCACTAATTAAAGTGTAAGATATCATAGGCTCTTTCGTGAATGTCTACATCTACCGGATCCCGCTATTTCAACGTGTATAATTTTCCTTCCAAAAACCGAGTGAAAGCAAAATCCTCACACCCTAAGTATAAAGAAAATAATAGGACGAAAGACCTATTTTGTAATATAAGAAATTATATTACAATGCTTTTATAAGGACAACCTTAAAAAAGGAATTAAACATGTAAGCGACAGAAATTATTATCCATGATACTAGCAAAGCTACTGAAAAGTAGTGGCGCAAAACTAAAGGGCCTAATGGGTTACACCGACGGCAGCCAGTTACCAACAGGATAATTTTGCTTTTTCTATTTTGCAAAATTAAGGGTCTTGTTTGGTGACGGCTGGTGAAAACTAGCCGTCTATTATTGTTTTTCAATAGTTACCTAACAAAGCTTTCTGCCGTAGAATCAAAGTATTACCTGAATTCGTAATGCTCACTATTGAGTTACACACGAAGATAGCGAGGAAGCAAAGTGTACAAGGCTTACATGAAAGGTTTGGTAGGTACGTGAGTAAGATTAGGGTCATGATTGTAGATGACGTCAAAGATACACGAGAAAGTGTACGTCGGCTCTTGGAATTCGAAGCTGATATTGAGGTTGTCAGCGATGCTGGGGATGGCTCTGAGGCACTCTCTATAGCAGAAAAGATCAGACCAGACGTCATTGTTATGGACATTAATATGCCAGAAATGAATGGCCTGCGTACCACTGAACTTATGAGAGAACGTGTGCCAGAGACTGATATTATTATTATGTCCGTGCAAGGAGACCCTGATTACCTTCGCAGAGCTATGCTGGCAGGGGCTAGGGATTACATTGTCAAACCTTTTAGTGGGGAAGAGCTGGCTAAGGCCATTGTCCGAGTTTACAAGACGAAAAAATCTCAAGCTGTGGTTCCCCAACTAATTTCCATTAAAAAAAATAAAACCATTTCATTTTTCAGTACTAAAGGTGGTGTTGGAAAAACGGTCATCGCCACAAATGTGGCCGTAGCTTTAGCAAAGAAAGCCTCATCAAAAGTTCTGTTTTTGGATTTAGATTTACAATTTGGAGACGGAGCAGTTTTCTTAAACACTATTCCCAAGCGGACCATCGCGGATATAGCCCAAGGCGGACATTTAAGAGATGAAGAGATCAAAGCTTGTATTACAGTTCATGAGTCGGGATTGGATTTTCTGGCAGCTCCCATGCGGCCGGAACATGCCGAAATGGTCCATATCGAGGCGGTAAAACAAATTATAGCTTATGCTAAGAAAACCTATGATTTTGTAATTATAGATACTCAAAATCGATTTGAAGACATGTCACTTTTAGCACTAGATGAGGCGGATGAAATTTGGCTGGTGGTTTCCATGGATTTGCCCACTATTAAAAATTCTAAACTATGTCTAGAGTTGATGACTCATCTGGGATTCTTTAATAAAGTAAAGATCGTTCTCAATCGTTCCGGAGGTGATGTCGGACTAGAAGACCGTGACATCCAGGAAACTTTAGGAATGTCCACTTCCTTTAAAATACCCAGTGACGGTAAGGCCGTGATTGGAGCTCTGAACTCGGGAAAACCATTTGTCACGGAATACCCTCAAAGTAAAGCAAGTGAAGGGATCCGGAAAATAGTGGAGATTCTCACAGGTCTAGAACAGAAAGGCCACCAGAATAAGTCCGTGTTTAAGAAACTATTTAATAGAAAGTAGGTGTTGCTTATATTATTTTGCAACGTTAGATTATGCCTTTTTTGCAACAACTTAAGCCATTTGAGCCTGCATACAAGATATTTTATTTTTAATAGCTTGTATTAATGCTATAACAAAAGAGGAGGAACTTATTATGTTTTCTAAAATTAAATTATTTTTCAAGGATGAATCAGGTCAAGCCATGACGGAATATGGGTTAATCATTGCCTTGGTTGCGGTTGCGGTCATAGTTACCATTTCCGCAATGGGTGGTCAACTTAGTACTCTCTTCGAAACCATCACAGCGAAATTAAAACCTGCTGCAGGATAATAATGATCATCCTTAAAGCACTCATTATCACCTTGGCGGTCATCACTCTTTGGACAGATGGCCTCCACCACAAGATCTACAACAAAGTTTTACTCCCTTTCTTTTTAGTAGCTTTGCTGATCCACCCAATCGTTGGTTTACAGGGGGCCGCTCTCGGATTCCTATTTCTCTTGTTACCCTATATTGGGGGGGGGATAGGAGCAGGGGATGTAAAGCTAATGGCAGTTTTAGGTTCACTTTTAGGCCCACATATAATTATCACAGCGTTTTTTTATGGATCAATTTTAGGCGGATTGATCGCGTTGTATAAGAAGCTAAAGAAAGAAAAAACAATGGCTTATGGAATTCCCTTGAGTTTAGGGGCTGTTCTAACCTTGATTTTCCCTATAACTCTAATAAAATTTTAAGGAAAAACTTGAAAAATTATAAAAAATGTTCAGGGCAAGACTTGGTCGCAATGGCCCTGGTCTTGCTCTATTTATAACTAAATTTGTTTGCAACACTTACGGAAGAGGTGCCATGATATGCCGCGCAAAATGTATATAGGCCTGGCTTTGCTTTTCGGCATACTAACCGCTGGCCTGCTGTACCAGTACCTAGGGCAACTGGATAAACCACAAATTGTTGCCTTGAAACCATTGGTGGTCGCCAAAGCAAATTTAAAAGCTTATGAAAGCCCAACCGCTGCCGAATTTGATATTGTCCAAATCCCCGAGCAAGGTTATCCAGCGGGTGGATTTGCAAGTATACAGCCTATTATAGAGCAAACCTTAAGGCTTGACATACCGTTAGGAACCCCTATTTTAGCCCCGATGCTCGCCAAAAAAGGGATACCTTTAGGTAGCAGAGCAATAGCGATTCCAGCGAATTTGACCAACAGTGTAGCGTACACGCTGAGGCAAGGTGATAACGTGGATATAATAATAACTCTAAACGATACCACGTCTATTATAGCTCAGAATATACTGGTTATTGGACTAAAAAATGATGCGGCCAATAAAACTGAGGCGTATATTGTTCAAGTAACCCCCCAACAGACTTTAGACATTACGCTGGGTGAACAAAAGGGAGCAGTCCAACTTGTGCTAAGAGGGGTTGGAGATACACAGGATACAAAGACCTTACCTGTTCAATTGAAGGGCGTTGCTGGATCGTAAAGAAAATCCTGTCCTTATTGTCGATGAAAGTCAAGATACTCGAGAAACGCTAGGTCGTCTCCTCAAATTCGAACAAGAGATTGAGGTGATTGCTATGAGTTGTCAAAACAGAAAGTAGGGCTTGGTTATGTCGCTTTTGCAACGTCTTGAAAAACAAAAAGAGGACACCAACGTTGGGAGTCCTTTTACAAAATCCGTAAAAACTGATCCTTGGCTTATTTTAAAAAACAAAATTCACAATAAAGTTATCCGGAGTCTGGATAAATTGCCAGCGGGTGAGGTAACGTCTGAAATGCTCCTCCCCTTTTTACAAAAAGAGCTTAATGAAACTCAAGAGACGATTCCTAGAACTGAACGAGAACGGATTATGCAGGAAATAACCGATGAGATATTAGGGTTTGGACCGATTACCTCGTTACTACTCGATGAATCGGTGAGTGAGATCATGGTCAATGGCCCCTATCAGGTTTATGTAGAGCGCAAAGGAAAACTAGAGCTAACTCCCATAACGTTTGCGGACAACGATCATGTCCTTCATATCATAGAAAAGATTGTAGCTCCGATCGGTCGTAGGATCGATGAGAGTTCGCCCCTCGTGGATGCGCGCCTAAAAGATGGTTCGCGGGTGAACGCGATTATCCCACCACTCGCCTTGAATGGACCGACGATCACGATCCGGAAATTTGCTAAAGAACCTTTCCAAGTAGATGACTTAATTAGCTTCGGGACATTAACACCGAACATGGCTTTGTTTCTAGAGGCGTGTGTGGCAGCAAGACTCAATATGGTTGTTTCAGGGGGCACTGGTTCTGGTAAAACAACGACCTTGGGGATATTATCTGCTTATATTCCCCAGGATGAGCGGATTATTACTATTGAAGATGCAGCAGAATTGCAACTCCGTCAAAATCACGTCATCTCGCTTGAAACAAGACCGGCCAATGTGGAAGGTAAAGGCCAGATCACTATACGAGACTTAGTTATTAATTCCTTGCGGATGCGTCCTGAGCGGATTATTGTCGGTGAAGTTCGAGGCGGGGAAGCGTTGGATATGCTGCAAGCTATGAATACGGGACATGATGGCTCGTTAACAACCGGTCACGCCAATACCCCAAGAGACATGATTTCACGACTAGAAACCATGGTTTTGATGGCGGGCATGAATTTGCCCTTGAGAGCTATTCGAGAACAGATTTCGAGTGCTGTCGATCTAATTATCCAACAAACTCGGATGCGAGATGGGAGTCGCAGGATTACGCATATTACCGAAGTGCTGGGGCTGGAAGGGGAAATTATCACAACCCAGGATATTTTCCGGTTTGAACACGGGGTCTTTCGGCCCACCGGCATTCGACCTATGTTCTATGATCGTTTGATAAACGCAGGGCAGGAGTTAGGTGCTGGTATCTTTGGATAAGTTGATTAGCCTTTCGGCTGGTGTATTGGTAGTGATAATAATCCTCTCTTTTCAGCCACGGCATAAGACCATTGCGCAACGACTCCATAAATTTACCTCTTGGCAACCAGAAGTTAAGGTGACGCCGCGTGGTAGCGTATTACAAACCTTGGCAAGGTATATCCCCAGTGGGTGGGGGAAATCACGCGAAATTGATCTGATTCGGGCAAATATACCTCTTAACGGTAATGAATTTTTAGTACTGCAGATAGTTCTTGCCAGTGCACTAGGGGGACTAGGGTTGCTCGTCGTGCATAATATACTGGTGGCAATCGTTTCATTTATCCTCGTTTGGATAATGTCCTTAGCCTATGTGAACCATGCTAAGGAGCAACAATTAAAGCTCTTTAATGGTCAATTAGCGGATGCTCTGAATTTAATGGCCAACGCTATTCGTTCGGGATTTAGCTTTTTACAAGCAATGGATATGGCGAGTAGAGAAATGCCCGCTCCACTTTCTGCAGAATGGGGCAGTGCCCTGAAAGAAATGCAACTGGGTGTCACGATCGAGCAG
>DASRMG010000240.1:0-78138 GCA_035648035.1 Desulfosporosinus sp.
ACATACGGGATAGTAAGGGAACAACGGTGATTGCCACTAAAAGCGAAAAGACCAGAGCAATCACGACGCTGACCGCGAACGGCACAAAGAATTTACCCACAATGCCTGGAACAAACGAAAGTGGTCCAAACACAGCGATGGTTGTAATGGTAGAGAAAGTAACCGCTTTTCCCACTTCGCTCGTCGCCTCTATGATCAGTTGAGAGGTGCGCTCTTCGCTCATGCGGATTCGCCGGTATATGTTCTCGATCACGACGATTGAATCATCGACCACTCTCCCTACGGCAACCGCCATTCCGGCCAAGGTCATAATGTTTAAGCTATAATCCAGCCATTTTAGGACGATTAACGAGGCAAAGATAGATAAGGGGATAGATAATATTGCCACAATCGTTGAACGCCAGTTACGCAAGAACAGGAAGGTCACCAACATGGCGAATAGGGCGCCTAGCATGGCTTCTTTAACCATGTTGTGCACAGACTTCTCAATTTGTACGGACGCATCATGGAGTACGGTGAGTTGATACCCACTTGGGAGGACGACTCCCTTGAGTTTTTCCTTAACTTGTTTGACCACTTCTACTGCATTCGTCCCTGGCTGATTTTTAATATCTGTCAGGATCGCAGGTTTTCCATTTAACCGCGTTACCACAAGGTTTTTCTCAGGTTCATAAGTAATCTCTGCAATACTGGATAAGGGAATGGTTCGTATCTTTAAAGCCACAGTCGATGCAGTGTCGCTGCTAGATAGGGTGGAAGACGAGGACGTTCCACTTAAACCTTTGAGCTGATCAGCCATCGTGGTGCCTGAGGCTTTAACTTGTGCCTGAAGTCCCGCCAGTTTGGTCTGAAGTTCTGTAATCTGAGCTTGTTCGGCTTTAAGCTTTTGATTTAAACCTTCAATTTGAGCGGTGAGTAGTGCAGCTTCCTCGGGATTAGGCTTGGGTTCCGCGTCGAGTGCTTGTGTTGCTGCTTGGAGTTTGGATTGATCTGCAAACATCGCTGTAGATAAACCATTAATCCCTTGCATAATCTGGATTTCCCCTTGGAGAAGCATCTGATTTCCGGTTAAAGTGCCGACCCCTTGCCCTAATTTACCGACCGTTGACCCGACGGCAGTGAACCCTTCTCCGACCGCCTTAAAACCATCAGTAATGGCACTCATGTCTTGGTCAATGGCCACGAGCTGGACTTGCTTTAGGTCTTCTAAGGATTGAATATTTTTTCCAACTTGCAGATTTAAACTCTTGTCATCCACGGTAAGTTGGCCTGCGGGTATTGAAATATTATTGGCTAAAAGCATTTGCTTCACTTTATCAAGGGTCAATTTTTCTGTTTTCAACTTTTCTGGGTCTACTTTAATGAAGAGTTTCTTTTCCGACATTCCCTTCACTTCAACGGAGGAAATCTGCTGAATGCTTGAAAATAGAGGTTTAATGTGATCCGTGACATATTCCTGTATCGTCGCCTGATCTGTATTTGACGTCACACTAAACGTGTAGAGTGCTGTGGCAGTGGGGCCTTCTTTGACTAGTTTAGGTTTTTGAGCGCCTTCAGGCAGTTTGACCGTTGCCAAAGCACTGTTCACGTCTTTTTCGGCTTCTTCCATGGATTGGTTCAAGTTGAATTCCAGAGTGGCTGCTGTGTAATCCGATCCAGAACTGATATAGAGATTCTTGACGTTTTTAAGACCGGTAAAGGCTTGTTCTATCGGCTTCCCCACATCTTCCAAGGCTTGTTCGGGGGTAGCACCAGGGTACACAACCACCACCGACAAATAGGGAATATCTACGTTCGGCATATCTTCCATTTTCATAGTAAAGGAAGAATATAAACCTGCTGCCAGAATCGCTATCATAGCGAGAAAAATAACTCCAATGTTTTTCATAGAAAAGCGAATGAATGAATTCAATTGTTTTCCCTCCAAATTAATAATACGATTATATATATGCCTAAAACTTAGCCCTAAAACCTTTGTTTCAGGAGGTATAAAATTGGACATAATACCACTACCAAATATAATACGGTCAGTGAGTATTCGCAAGCTAAATGTCATGATATTTAGCCTATTATGTGGAAAAACTCATGATTCTATGACATAAGCGGTTAACAGGGTAGAAAATCAAAGAATTAGCAAGTTGTTATTTTAATACTGGTCCAAGTGTGGTATAATATATATTTGGGTGCCACAAGCGTCTTTTGATCCGTTGGCGAAACTCACGCGCGATCGTGATATAGTCTGTTTCCGCAGTAATAGAACCTATTCTGCGCAGTTAATAGATATAGACGCATTTGGAAATTCTAATAATAACTATTACAAAAGGAGAATGAAAAACATTGGCGACTTTTACAGATTTAAATTTAAGTGAACCGATCATTAAATCAATTATCAACATGGGGTTTGAAGAAACAACTCCAATTCAAGAAAAGACAATTCCCGCGGCGATTTTGGGAAAAGATCTCATCGGACAGGCACAAACTGGCACGGGGAAAACAGCGGCTTACGGGATTCCTTTAATAGAGAGAATTGCGGAGCAGGCAGAACATGTTCAAGGCATCGTTTTGGCGCCTACGCGGGAACTAGCGGTTCAGGTGGCTGAGGAATTAAACAGAATCGGGCAGTTTAAACGCATTCATGCTTTACCGATCTATGGTGGACAAGGCATCGATTGGCAGATCAGGGCTCTGAAGAAACGCCCACACATTATCGTCGCCACTCCGGGGCGTTTGATGGACCATATGAGAAGAAAGACCATTCGTCTGAACGATATCAAAATCCTGGTCTTGGATGAAGCGGATGAAATGCTGAACATGGGCTTCTTGGATGATATCGAAACGATTCTCAAGGAAATTCCAGAGGAACGTCAAACCTTGCTCTTTTCGGCAACGATGCCGAGACAGATTCAAAACATTGCTCAGCGGTTTATGAAAGAACCCGAGCTTATTAGTATTAAGTCAACAGGCGTGACAGTGTCTGATACCGAGCAACATTATGTGGAAGTATCAGAACGCCTAAAATTCGATGTGTTATCACGTATTCTAGACATCCAATCACCGGAATTGGCGATTGTCTTTGCTAGAACCAAGCGCCGTGTCGATGAACTTTCAGAAGCGTTGAGCAAGCGTGGTTATTCAGCGGAAGGGATTCACGGAGACTTGACGCAGAGCAAGAGAGACAGTGTCTTACGTCAATTCAAAGACGGAACCATCGAAGTATTGGTAGCGACCGATGTGGCAGCTCGAGGACTTGATATTAGCGGCGTGACCCACGTCTTTAACTTTGATATTCCACAAGACCCAGAGAGTTATGTCCATCGGGTCGGCCGAACCGGTCGTGCCGGAAAATCAGGCTTAGCCATCACTTTAGTGACGCCACGAGAGATGGGTATGCTCAGAATGATTGAACAGGTTATTAAGCGTAGAATTGTACGTAAGCCTATTCCGACCATCGTAGAAGCGGTAGAAGGTCAGCAACGTCTGACTATGACTGAGATCCTCAGAGTGATCACAGAAGAAGATATTGAGAAATATAAAGGCGTAGCAGAAGAGTTACTGTCAGGACATGACTCTGTAACCCTTTTATCGGCAGCTTTAAAAATTATAACCAAGGAACCAGAAGCTGTCCAAGTTCATTTGACGGAATCTGCACCGATGCGCGGAAGAAGTATGGGCAATAATGTAAGAACTCAGCAAGGTAATCATAACAGAGATGGTTATGGTCAAAAGAAAGACACTTGGTCCAGAAGAAGGGGCAATGATGGTCATGGTCCTGCAGGAGCACAACGGGGTAGATAATTAGAGTTCATCTTTTCCTCCGATTAATTGTTGTTTCATTTTAAGAAAATCCCCTCAACCTAACGAACAGGCGGAGGGGATTTTTTCAGATTTTCCTTTGGGAACCCGTTAGAAAAGAACTTTCCGAGAATGTCGCAGGATAAAGGGGGTAACGTGTCGAATATTTATCCAAAGTAAGGTAATGGAGGATAAATTATGATTTATGAAGTATGTGTCCTCGTGGCTACGATTATTTTAGGAATGTTAGGCATTGAGCTGATGCTTTGGCTACGCTCGGCTCGAAAACTCACCAATGAAGCCAAGCAAACAGTCGAGAATATTAATGCTCATTTACCACGTCTGCTTTCGGATGTGGAGGCCGTGACGAATGTTGTCAGACTAACCACAGAGCAGGTGGGGGGGACGGTGAATGAGGCTGCTGTTGGTCTTGAGGCGCTCAGCAAGAATCCTTTCCGATTTGTAAGAATCTTTCTGTCGGCAGTAGAACAAGGCATGGAACTATGGGAAAACATTCGTAGTCGCAAAAAGGAAGCCCCGGACCGCTAAAGTTAGCGGCCGGGACTTCCTTTTTAATAAGTGCAGAATAATAAGGGGCGCGATGCATCGTGCCCTTTATTATTCTTCTTGAAGCGGGATTTCCTCTTGAACAAGTGCTGCAGGATCAATTTCAGGGTTAGCTATGATCGATGCTCCTTCTACGGGTGGCATATCTTCGGTAATATCGATGGGAATATAGTCGGATTTTTTAAGTTTTAGGGATTCTTGAATAAAGGTTTGGAGATCTTCGGCTAATTGTTTTCCTTTATCGACCATATTCGTACCCTGTTGTTTCAACGCTTCGGCATGAAGGGTCGTGGCATCCTCCACGTGTTCTATGGCATCGTCAGCTTTTTTGTAAATTCTTTGACGCAATTCTTTCCCGCTCTTGGGTGCAAATATGAGGCCGACTGCAGCCCCAGCTAGGCCTCCAACCAGTGCAGCTACGGCTACGGTTCTAAGGTTACTATTCTGATGAACTTTGTGCATTCTTTGCATAAGATCATTCCTTTCTTTATGAACCCTCTTGAGATATTCTATCATATTGCCAGCAAGACGTCTAAGTTGTCAGCAATTCAGAAGGCTGATTTTGAAAGCGAAACATCTAAAGAAAAAGGAATTTTGGTCTCGCCAAACATAATTCGGTAACGTTTATTAAGGAGGCTATAATGAGTTTCTGCTAATTGCAGTTCAAGCAAGGAAAGTTCTACATACTCTGGTGCCGCGTTGTTAAAACGGTTCCAGGCATGGTGTATATTGTCTTTTGCTTCTTCAATGTCCCCGATCAAGCGATCAAACTCACTGCGCTCATGCTGAGGGACTTCGTGTGTGGTAACAGATAACAAGAAGTTTTTAACTAAAGTCTTCATAGAAATCAGCCTCACTTCATTTGATTCATAGTAAATTACTTGATTGTGTAATCTGTTCAAATATATGTACAATAATGTTTAGTTATACATAATGAAGCGAATTTATTGTTATTTAAGGATTTTGATATTTTCGGTTATAAATCACCTCTATTGGGAAAGACTACAAATAGTCAAAAATTAAGAGGTGATTAATATTTTTCTACCACACCGACGATGTCGGAAATCCTTGGAGATATTCCTGTGTGGAATGATGTGCTTGTTTCTGTGGCAAGCAAGTTTCTTTCCTGCTCTAGGACAAGAAAGCGATAATGCGTCTGATCATCAAATTAACGGTACGGTTAAGATCGTGCTACTGCACGGTGAAACCCTTTGGGGGATCGCTAAAAGCCATGACACTACGGTGGATGAGATTGTGAAGCTTAACAATGTTAAGAGCCCTAACAAAATCCAAGAGGGACAATCGTTATGGGTCCCGAACGCAGTAATAAAGACGAGACCTCAAAATGAAGAGGCTATTATTGTGTCGACCAACACGGCTAACCCGTTACCAACAATTCTAACCTACGAGATATTTGTCAACAAAGAACCACAAGAGCCCCACGTGAATAATACGACTCTAGCTTATATAGACGCCGTTAAGACACCCAATGTAATAAATACGGCGGATCTAGGGGCAGAACCCCAAATCCTTTCTCGCAGTTTGGGGCGTTTGGTCACTAAAGAGGATCTGGAAACTTTAACTCGTGTTATCCATGGTGAAGCGCGAGGCGAAGACTTTGAAGGACAAGTAGCGGTTGGCGCAGTGGTACTTAATCGCGTGAAAGACTCTCGTTTTCCTAAAACAATTTATGGCGTCGTGTACCAATCAGGTGCATTTTCAGCAGTCCAAGACAAGCAGATTCAGCTAGACCCAAATGATCAGTCATACAAGGCGGCCGAAGCTGCGCTATCTGGAGTAGATCCGACGAACGGAGCATTATTTTACTTCAATCCACGTATTGCCACAGACAATTGGATCAAGAGTCGAGCGGTGGTTAAAAGAATAGGAAACCATACGTTCTCCATTTAGAGGGACTTGTGTGACACAGCTCTCGGTACTTACCACGCAGAGAAAACTAGCGTGTAAGCTCTTGTCTTTTGGGAGCGGGGTGCCCGGCCAACGCGACGTCCATGTCGCATGGCCGGCAGCTCACATCCATGTTCACTGCCCCTCATTTGGGGTCGCTTACACGAAGTTTTCTAAACTGCTTACGTAAAGACGTCGCGCTAGTGTGACACAAGCCCCAGGCTTGGAACCTGGGGTCATAGAGTGAAACGTAGAAAAACCCGCAACTTCATTAGTTGCGGGTTTTCTGATGGGGAAAATTCGTGATTACACTGTATGATGTTTGGGTAGGGAGTCGCCCTTGTGTAACGTGAAGAAAGCAATTTCTGGGGGAACATTTATCCTTAAAGGAACACTGCTTTCCCCAATGCCCCTGTTGATGTAAAGAGGAACACCATTGATCACATGATAGCCTTCATAAATCCCGTGGTCTCCCAGATAGGTATTGGTGAGCAGGGGTTTAAAGCCAGGAATGCGGATTTGCCCACCATGAGTATGACCAGTCAGGAGAAGATCTGCTCCATGTTCGGCGACCCCGTCGAGGCAATCTGTGGAATGGGCTAAGACTAGGCGAAAGCTCGACGTGGAGGTAGAACTGGAAGCGAGAACATTTTGATAGGCTAGATCCACATAGTCATGAGCGGTTGCCGGGTCGTCGACGCCGATAACCCAGAGATTAAGGCTGGGCAGAAAAGACGCATCGTTCAGTAAAGGCGTCCACCCTAAATTCTGAAACTGTTGAAGATAGTGTTTGAAGAGGGTGTGAGAAAGGTGACTGTAATCGTTGTTACCCATGACCACAAATTTTCCGTGAGGGGCCGTAAGCCCTCCTACATAGCTCTCTAGTTTATCGATATCGGTTCGTGTGGAAATGATATCTCCAGTGATGACGATGAGATCCGGTTTCTGAGCCATCACAAGCTGTTCTATGCGTTCGGGTAATATCTGTAATGTTTCTAAATGTAAATCACTCAGTTGGCAGATCGTTGTTTTTTCTAGGGCCGTTGGTAGATTGGGATAATACAAATCCCAATGTTCACTTTTCAGGTCTAGGGTATCATGTCTTGCATAGCCAAGAACCCCAATGCCCCCAAGGGGCAGCGTGGAAAGCAACCAATGGTTTGCTACAAAACCGCCAATGCCACGAAAAAAGTCGCGACGGGATAGGGTGTTAGCTGGCGGTGGGGTGAGCTTTTCAGGCATGGTTACCTCCTCATCTTAGCTTCCTAAATGTAGTATTCAGAACCCTTCCATTTAAGCTATCATATCATGTTATAAAGTACATTAAAATGAACGAGAAAAGGAGGGGAGCATGGTGAATTTCGGTGGGGATGAGCCAAATGGTCCTTATGATAATCAATTTGGTCAAGGATACTCTCCAGGTACTATTCGCGATACACTGGGCTCAGGACTTAAAGCAAGTGGTTTTTTTCAAAAAGACGGGAAAATCCAGAATTCAAGAGGCGGGTTCATAGGGGAAAAGCACCCGCCTTATCAAGGGATGTCATACCAGACCCCTCTAACTGAGCAAGGTACGGGCTTTATCCCCCAACAACCGACTGGCTACAATCAAGCTTATATGTATGCCCGGGGACAAGGGTATAATCAGGGGGGGTATCATCAAGGCATGGGTTATAATCAGAACCAAGGCTATAATCAAAACCAAGGCTATAATCAAAACCAGAACTATAGTCAAAACCAAGGCTATAATCAAACGCCCGCGCGTCAACTTATTTTGGAAGTCGCACAAGAAGGGATCATGGGCAATGGTGTGGCTACGATCTCACCGGACAACGCATTTCTTCTGATCGCCAATCTACCAGCACCTCAAACGTTCCTAGGACAAGGACAAACGGGGATGTATGCGGCTTATTTGGTGGATGACAAGGGAAAAACGGGATTTCTAGTGGGAGTTTTAAGACCAGTGGGCAATGGCGTCTATCGGGCTCATTTCCAAAGCCAAGTGCCACTTCAACATTACAGTCGAGTGGTAGTCTCCGTAGAAAATCCATCACAGCTTGCACAAGCGCCCAAGGGGCCAATTATTTTAAAAGTCAAAGAGCCTAACGGTATAATGACATTTCTCAACCCAGTGAAGAATACCGCAACGACGGTTTGGGGAAAAATAACTGGGCTAATCAGTGGTAGAATGAAAAAACCAGAGGTAATGCCTGAAGCAGCCCCCATCAGTCCGGAACTTCTACAATCTCTTAACCAAATGGGCGTAGACCCGGACCCAAATAGAACGTAAAGGCAAGGCTTTCCAGCTGTTTATAGAACAAAAGCAAGGGTAGGTAATTCAATTAGAGAGAATTACCTACCCTTGGTATGTATCAGTATATATTTATTTTCTGATACCCATCTGCATCGTTCGCAGGGGCACGTTGAGGAGCGTTGGCGACCGCTAGAAAAGAAACAGGATGACTAAAATCAGTGCAAGTATCCCAAACGTGCCCATGGTCACAGTGATGCCAAGTGTCGCTAAGCTTATTTTTGCTAACAGTAAATCCGGAAATATGACGATAAAGACGAACAAGGTTATCGCTAAAATACCCGCACCAAAGGCCGGGGACTGTACCAGTGGAATAAGGCGTTTAAATCCATAATCCCAAGGATCAGTTGTCTTGCATTCACAACCTCCACTTGGCGGAGCGGTTGAGTTGCGCGGTAAAGTCGCTGGAAGCGTTGTATTACGGTTTCGAGTGAGAAATCGCATCGGTATTCCCTCCGTTCCCTGTATCATCAGGAGTTCCTATTCCCGTTCGTTCCACCAAGAACTGAGCAAGCAGTAAACCCACAGCAATAAGCAGGTTGCCGGGTGCACCTGGTACTTCAAATAATGGGACACTAAACGAAGTATCCGGGCTTCCGTCAAAGGGTGCAAACGGTGCTGTAATAAATAAGGAGACACTTAAGTTATCGGGAAAAAGTGGTTCATCCCCACCCACCGGTCCAAAGCCTTGTCCCGGAGCTGATGAAACGGGTGCAGGCATAGGGGGTTGCTCATTCATAGCTGACTGCACAAGCTGGTTGAGTTGTTCTAAGGTAAGCGTTACCGGATAAGACGTAGAGGTCGCGCGCGTCAGGTTTGGAGGATGAGCCAAAGCTCGTTTAAAAAGAAACGACATCAGCACATCCATGGCCACGATAATCATAGAGGCAAAGTGAAGATCAATCGATGCCAACGGAAAGATCATTGAACTAACAGGACTGAACTTAACGTCTCGCCGGATAGGACTGGTCACTAAGATGGAAAATGAGAAAGGAGTCGCCGGCAATGGGGGGGAACAGTAATATTGGTTCATCACCGCGATCCTCCTTTCTAATTAGTACCATCAAAACCAAGTGCGGATTATAACCCAGGTTCCTAAAATCACAATGATCAGGAAAGCTATGAACGTAACGGGATGTGTGATATCATTAACGAGGCTAAGTCCCTGATGACCATTGACTAGCACGTTTCAATAACCCTCCTCTTATTATTTCCGAGTGAATCCAGGGGGGAGTTTAAGACCTTTTAACATTTCCGGTGAGATTTGCATCTTCTCCATTAAGTCTCCACCGCCACTGATACTATCAAGAATTTTCTGAGCCATGCCCTTTAATTCATCGGGTATAGGTAAATCATTGGCAGAGGGCATGCCGTGCATGGCAGTGGTAAGGGTTAGATTTACCATGGCCATAAGTTTTTCGAATTTTTGTTGCTGAATAAAATATGCTTTAATTAGGGGATATTTAGTGATAAGACGGACCTTAAGATCAATGAGCGCTATAGAGTCTTTTTCAGGAATGACTTTACTGAGCATATGAGTGGCGACCAACCCGCGCTCCTTTTCCTGGTACTGAATAAAGGCTTCTTGGCTTGCAGGATCAGCCATTATGGAAGCTTCTGCAGCTTTTAATTCCTGAATTTCTGGGGTATGAGACAGAGCTTCTCCCAATTCTCTGGCCTTGTTAATGTAACTCATGGGGGCACCTCCTATTTTCCTTATACAAAATATGCGTAGAAGGGCGTACTGGTGTCTGATCGGTCCCTTGAGATAGATGAAAATAGATTACCTTCGAGATGAAGCAGCAAAGTTAAGAAGGGCGTAAAATATGTTTCATATAGAAAGGGGGAATCTTTATGCGTACCTATCGTTTAGAAATACGCTTAATTCAGGCAGCTATTGGCCTTGCTTTTATAGTATTGATTGCCGGATTTTTTGGATTATGGGGGCAAAATGGTCAAGTACCCGAGGAAACAACCGGACCTGTAGTCACTACGCCAGCGCCACCGGTCAGCAATACGAAGATTGTCGCGCTAGGAGATTCGTTTACTTTAGGATACCCGCTCGACGCCGCCCATTCCTGGACGCAGCGCATGGCGGATGTTCTTAAGGTTGAAGTGATTAATAAGGGAAAAGTAAATCAGACGTCGAAAGACCTTCTTGCCCGCTTCGACGCAGATGTAGTGGCAGAGAAACCAGCTCAGGTCATTATCTTTGCAGGCATGGGCGATGGGA
Organism: Desulfosporosinus sp.; assembly: GCA_035648035.1. Classification (GTDB taxonomy): domain Bacteria; phylum Bacillota; class Desulfitobacteriia; order Desulfitobacteriales; family Desulfitobacteriaceae; genus Desulfosporosinus. The sequence continues at coordinate 10,812 of DASRMG010000240.1, forward strand.
TTGAGGGCGTGAACCGTGATGAGGTTCAAACGAATATTAAAGCAATGGTGGAGAAGGCAAAAGCCAATGAGATTATTCCAATACTTGCCCTACCAATTCCATACCCAGGGGCTCAACAAAACATTCAGGACATTCGGGAGACGGAGCTGAGTTACGCTAAGAAGGAAAATATTAAAATCTTAGACTTCACTTCGGTACTCTTTGATGCGAATAACAAATACTTAAGCGGTTTATCGTCGACTGATGGACAGTATCCGAACGACAAAGGGTATGCAACTATGGGCGATTATGCGGCTGAAACACTCAAATAGGAGGGTCGGCGAGACACTTGTTCAGCCATGTGGTCGTCGTGCCGAACTAGGACTTTAAACCCCTAATGAAAGCTGGCAGGGTTCCCGGCCATTCGACATCCTTGTCTCAGGGCCGGAGGGAAACGTCCTGTTTCCCTCCCTGCTTTATGAAAGCGGGTTTAAAGTCAAGTTTGGCTACGACGACCGCAGAGGCTTTTCGCCGTGTGATCGCCGACCCTCTGGTCAGTAACGTGGCAAGGTATCAAGACGCTCTGGAATATGTATGAGGGGTTAAAGCCGAGTTTGGCTACGATGACCGCAGAGGCTTCTCGCCGTGTGATCGCCAACCCTCCGGGCTGTTTTACGAAAGGAACGGTTGGGTGATCTTCCGCGTGTCATGGTGACGTTTTGTTTGTCCTGTGTAACGTATACTCGTTGCACAAAAAGGCGCGGTCTGTTTATAGAATGGATTTCTATAGACAGACCGCGCCTTTCTTATTAAAACTATTCTTCAGGTTCCAATCCAGGGGCTTGCGTGACATAAGCACGACGTCTCTACGAAAGCAGCCTAGCAAACTCCCTGTAAGCGACCCGGAAACGGGGCAGTGAACAAGGATGTGAACTGCCGGCCATGCGACAAGGACGTCGAGTTGGCCGGGAACCCCGCCACTCATAGACAAGAGCTTACATGGTTAGTTTGCTCTGATTCGCAGGACCGAGAGCGTTGTCACACAAGTCCCCGATAAGCAATTATAACGGACTTAACAAACTAACTAACGTAAAAAAGATAAAGCCAATGGTTCCGCCCAGCAGGGCATAACGCGGATGTCGTTCACGAGAGAGCGGGATGAGCTCAGCAAAGACCAGAAAAGCCATAGCACCTGCAGCGAGGGCAAGAAAGAAGGCCAAGGAATTTTGCACATTTTTAAGCACAAAGAGCCCTAGCAAGGCCCCCAGAGGCGTGAAGAAGGCGATCCCTACGTTGAGTAGAAGTATTTTCCAACCACGGATACCCGCCATCTTTAAGGGCGCCGAAGTCGCCATTCCTTCAGGAAGATTGTGCAAAGTAATGGCAAAGGCAATAAGAAGGCCGAGACCAGCTTCGTTGCTAACGGCGATGGCCATACCTTCCGGGATATCATGTAAGGCAATTCCCGTCGCGATGAGTAGCCCAGTCCTTTTTAGACGTTGACGACGTGACAAGGGGAGAGCGCTATTGGTGCCATGTAGACGTCTAGCAGCAAGGAACATGAAGAGCACGCCTATAATAAATCCAGCGCTCACTTGAAGAGGCGGACCAGACTTCCAAGCACTTGGAAGCAAATCAACACTCACAACTGCAAGCATTACCCCACCAGCTCCAGCTAAGAGGGACGCAAGAACACGTTCCTGTGGCTTACCAAACAACAACACAAGTAGGCTGCCAAAGGTTGTGGCTAGACCGGCAATCATGCTAATCCAAATAATTTTGTACATCTCGTCCATGAGTGACTCCTTTCTATAATTTATCGATACCCATATTTATGGCTCAAAGCCCTGCTTTATTCAAAAGAACTTGTACTGTTTTTACGGACAAGGCATAGATTTAGAGTGAGTTGAGTATGTGGGTGGAAATAGATCTAAAGAAGGGGCGAAAAATATGAAACGACGGATTTGGAACAGTTTTCTCATGGGGGCTGTTCTCCTCAGCCTCACTTTTGTTACGGGTTGTGGGACACTGGAGACATTAGTCAATAAGGATGGAGCGACAACATCATTGGGAGATTTTATTGGAGGAACGAAAACAACGCTTCCAGCTGTGACAACTACGACAACTTCTGGGGAAGCCAAGACAGTAGCACTGTACTTTTCGGATTCAACGGGTAAGTTACTGGTCAAGGAACAACGTACATTGCCTATGACCACGAGCGTAGCGAAAGAAACGGTGAATGAGTGGTTAAAAGGTCCTGCAGAAAAATCAGACACGGTGCTTGCTGCAGTACCCACCAACACGGTATTACTTGGTATTCTCCTCAAAGAAGATATTCTGACGGTCGATTTAAGTAAAGAGTTTATGCAACCCAATGCTAAGGTGTCACCGGAAGTCGCTCTATATGGACTCGTGAACACGTTGACCCAATTTTCAACGGTTAAACAGGTTCAAATTCGCATTGCTGGAACACCGCTCACCAAGTATGGAACCATCGACGCCACAACGTTAGTCAATAAAGGGAGTTTGGTCAAGGGAGCTACCACTAGTAACCCAATTATCCCAAGTACAGGAACAGGGGTCGTTGCTCCAGCCGATACGACGGGTGGAGACGGTGCCAGTTCTCCAAGTTCGGTAAACCTGTTTGATTATTCCGCTAGTCCTACTTGATAGGGTCGGGACGGGCATTTTGTTTGCCAAGACTAGTCGATCTCCCAAGCCAGACTAAACGTTCCACTTTCCAAGCCAGGGACGCAGTGCCACACACGCGCAACGTCTTTACGTAAGCAGAATAGCTCACATCGGTGTAAGCGACCCCAAATACGGGGCTACGGACTGCGAACAAGGATGCGAGTAACCGCCACTGCGCCAAGGACGGCGCAATAGGAGAGGCTGCCTGTTCATAGAATGAATTTCTATGAATAGGCAGCCCTTTTGTTATTAATCGTCTTCAAGTCAAAACCCTCCAGTTGCAGGTGGAAGACGTCCTTGTGTTCCACCCAGATTTACGTAAGAGAGGTTAAGCAAAGTTTGGCTACGATCCACACAATCATCAAAGCGTTTGATCGAGACCCTGTGACCGGGAATGGGGCGAAAAGCACTCCATAACATCTTTCTTATACATGGCAAACAAAACGTTCCCCTGTTACATAATGTTCCCTCGTTCCGTTCTCTGGCCCACGTTTCCAAGCCCGGGACGCAGTGTCACACAAGCGCGACGTCTTTACGTAAGCAGAATAGCAAACTTCCGTGTAAGCGACCCCATATACGGGGCAGTGCACACGGACGTGCACTGCCGCCATTGAGCCAAGGATGGCGAATTTGGCGGGTACCCCGTTCTCTCTTTAGGAGCTTACACGGTTAGTTTGCTCTGCGTCGTAAGTACCGAGCGCGGTGTCCACAAGTCATCTTCACACAATCTTGAGAACTTTCCTAAATACATCTCAAAAATAAGAGGTATACTTAATAACAACGATCGACGTGAAAGCCTATCTTTAGGCTTTTTAGATAATTGGGGGCGATGAGAGTGGAAATAAAAATTATATTGGTGGACGACGAACCGGAAATACTTACCCTCGTTAGAGACTATCTTTCACGGGAAGGGTTTAATGTCTTAACAGCTCAGAATGGAACAGACGGTATGCAACTCATTGAACGTGAAAAACCAGATCTCGTTTTACTTGACTGGATGCTCCCGGGAATGAGCGGCTTGGAAATGTGCAGACGGTTGCGTGAGACAAGCACGATTCCAATCATTATGCTCACCGCGAAGTCCGAGGAAATCGACAGAGTTCTAGGTCTGGAGTTTGGAGCAGATGATTATATAGTTAAGCCCTTTAGCCTTCGAGAATTGGCAGCGAGAATCAAGACGGTACTTCGGCGTTCCTCCGGGGTGGTACCGGATAAGGCAACCTCTTTGGTCATAGTCCGAGGCGATTTAGCCATTGATATCACTAGCCACAAGGTCACGAAAAGAGGGTCGGAAATACTGCTAACACCCACAGAATTCAATATACTTCATTTACTTGCCACTCGTCCTGGCACGGTTTATAGTCGGCTTCAACTATTGCGGCAAGCGATGGGGGAGGAGTACCTCTACTATGAGCGTTCCATTGATACACACGTTTCAAATTTGCGTAAAAAAGTAGAAGACAACCCAAGTGACCCAAAATATGTAGAGACGGTATTTGGCGTAGGGTATCGATTTGGAGAAGGGGTATGACCTTAAGACGTAAGTTTATCATGTCACTCATTGGCATGGTTTTTTTCATGGCGATCGTCTTTACCTCTATAGCTTTAATATCAACTCAAGCCTTAGTAGGACATGCTGAAACCTACGTCCAACAAGCCTTCGTAGAGAGGCTGAATCAGCAATTGAGTGTTTATTATGAGAGTAATGGGAGCTGGACAGGCGTTCAGGACTATGTGCTGAAAATCGAGGGGTCACCAGACCAGAGAGCCGGACGTTCACCCCGTGAGGCGCCACCCTTCTTGGTCTTCAATCAAAATAATAAAGTCGTGGCTGACCCGTCCAGTAAAAATCTTGGCAGGGATCTCGCTCAGCTTCATGCTGTTGCTGATATCACCCGACAATGGCAGGAAATAAAGGCGGGTGGGCAAACGGTGGGACATTACTGGCAAGAGCAACGGCCTATAGTGCCAAATAACAGAATGGCGGAAACCATTGGGACGTCAATTATCCAAGCAATGCTCATCGGGTTAAGCATCACCTCCATATTGGCGTTACTGTTAGGACTTTTATTAACACGTCATATTACGAAACCTTTAAATCACCTCATGCAGGCTGTTAGGAAAGTGGGAAAAGGGGATCTCTCATCCCGAGTTGTGGTGAAGGGAAAGGGAGATATTGCAATCTTAGCGCGAGATTTCAACCGGATGACTGAGCAACTGACAAGAAATGAGGAAGTGCGGCGCAACATGGTGGCGGATATTGCTCATGAATTGCGCACGCCCCTAGCGGTTATTCTCGGAAAACTTGAATCAATTCAGGAAGGGGTACTTCCGTCAACACCTGAAACCATACTGCCCATACAGGATGAGACGCTGAGACTGATTCGCTTGGTGAGAGATATGCAACAGTTGAGTCTGGCAGAGGCCGGTAAATTGCCGCTAGCGTTGCAAACAGTTGATCTAAAACAGATTGTAGAAAGAATTACAGAGCAATTCGCTATAGAATCCGAGGAACGAGGGTTGAAGGTTGAAATCGTAGGAGATGTACCTGAAGTCATAGGCGACCCAGACCGTTTAACCCAAGTTTTTGTGAACCTCATGGGCAATGCTCTTTTGCATACGGCAGCGGGAGGATCTCTTCGAGTATTGTTGGCAGAGGCGGAGAAACCTGTTAATGAGCGTCTGCTTGAGGACGAAACAACGCCTGTTTGGCTGGATGTCTTCCGATGCAAAAGGAATAAAAAAATGGAAGATCAGAACTCCAGAGAAGACAACACCCCCACAGGCAGTTTGAGATCAGACCGTTGGGTTGAAGTGACGGTAGTCGATTCTGGAGAAGGAATTCCAGAGGAAGAACTAGAGCATATTTTTGACCGCTTTTACCGTGTGGGCAAAGCACGGGAACGGGAAAACGGTGGAACAGGTTTAGGGCTGGCCATTGCCAAGGAGTTTATCCAGGCGCATGGTGGGTCTATTCAAGTGGAAAGTAAACAGGGTCAAGGTAGCTGTTTTAGAATCTTCTTACCCGTCAACCCAAGAATACATGCCTTAACAACTTCTTAAGAAGTCCTTCATTTCTTAAACATAACACTATGCTATATTTAGCAAGGAATTTCTAGTCCTTATAGTGATCCTTAATATTTAGTTCGTTTTAGAACAAGCTGAGAAAAGGAGAGAAAGCATGAACAAAAAATGGGTTATCATCGGGGTGGTGGGCGTTCTAGTCTTGGGAGGTAGTTATTGGACGTATAAACATTTTACGGCAAAACCTGTAGCAGCTGCTAATATCACCTCGAAAGCCAAAATGGGAGATGTAAGTAAAGTCATCACCGCAACAGGAACGGTTAACTTCCCCCAAGCGATTCCTTTAACCTTTGCACAAGCTGGCAAGATCTTAGAAGTTAACGTTAAGGCTGGAGATACCGTGGAAAAAGGGCAGGTGCTTGCCAAGATAGACTCCACGAAGCTTGAAAACGCCGTTTTGCAAGCACAGGCAGGCGTAACCTCAGCTAAAGCTAAACTTCAATCCGTTAAAGACATGTTTAATGCTCAAACAAAGGCTCGGGCCCAAGCGACACTCGCGGGTAACCAAGCCAAAGTAGCTCAAGCTCAAGATTCGCTTGCTCAGGCAAAATCAAATCCTGAAACTAGTGCAGAAGCTTTAGCTTCCAAACAGGCGGATGTAACGTCAGCACAAGCGAACGTAACATCAGCCCAATATGATGTGAAAGAGCAAGCACAGGGTCCCAAATCCGCAGACCTTCAATCAGCACAGTCCGGTATAGACATAGCTCAGATTCAACTGACTAGTGCGCAAGCGGAGGTGCTTGGCTCTTCAATTATAGCGCCAATGGACGCCGTGGTTGTCAGTGCACCGCTTGAGCTTTATCAACAGTCGGATGCACAATCGATGATCACGATTGCACCTGCTGGGGATACGCTTCAAGTGGATGCCTCCATTGATCAAGCAGATATTGCCCAAGTCAAAGTGGGACAGATCGTGGATGCAACCTTGGACGCTTATCTGGATGTTCATAACAGTGGCGTTGTGAGCGTCGTTGCCGTGCAAGGGACGGTCGTTTCCAATGTTACGACCTTTGTTGTAACGGTTAAGATGGATAAAGCCAGCGACTTGCTTCTCGCAGGCATGAATGCCAATATCAGCATTGTTGTGGCTGAGGCCAAAAATGTTTTAATGGTTCCTAGTGAAGCGGTTAAAACCAGGGGAGATAAAAAGAGCGTACTCATTCCCACTGACTCAGGTACAGGTAGTGCCGGCCAAGCTGATCCTGCTGCACAATCTAGCACAAATCCTAGAAGTGCACCCAATACAGGCATGGGTATGACAGCATCTGCCGGCCAGAATGTCACGGTGGAGATTGGGTTGGATGACGGAACCAATGTGGAAATCAAAAGTGGTATAAAAGAAGGCCAAGAGGTCATTATCGGCACTACTTCGACCATGGCAGCCAAAGCTGCTTCGGGGTTATTTAACTTAGGTGGTGGCGGTAATAGACCTGCGGGTGGTGCTGGGGGTAATTCTGGCGGTAGTGCTCCAAGTGGTGCTCCAGAGAAATAACTATATAAGTTTGGAAATGCCGAATACGTCAGGAGGGGTGCTCTTTGATCAATCTCAAAGGGATCAAAAAGATATATGCTACGGGTGATATTCAAGTTGTAGCTTTAGGCGGTGTAGACCTTCACGTGGGGGCAGGGGAGTTTGTAGCGATCATGGGACCTTCTGGCTCAGGAAAGTCAACGCTGATGAATATTTTAGGATGTCTGGATACCCCAACAGAAGGCGAATATTTTCTCGATGGAACAGATGTGGCAAAGGCTAGTGGGGATGACTTATCGGTGATTCGTAACCGAAAGATCGGCTTTGTTTTTCAGGGATTTAATCTTCTTGCGCGGACGACAGCCATAGAAAATGTGGAACTTCCCATGCTCTATGCTGGTCTGGGCGGCAAAGCAAGACGAGCTCGCGCCATGACTGCTTTAGAAGCTGTGGGTCTTGGTGATCGGATTCATCATCGTCCCACAGAACTTTCAGGTGGGCAGCAGCAGCGCGTCGCTATTGCAAGGGCGCTCGTCACGGAACCAGCGATTATCTTAGCGGATGAGCCGACGGGAAACTTAGACAGTCGCTCAAGTGAAGAAGTTATGGCGATCTTTCAGCAACTGCATGAGTTAGGAAATACCATCATCATTGTCACTCACGAACAGGAAATTGCCCAATTTACCCAACGAATTGTGCGGTTCCATGACGGCCATCTTGAAGCGGATGAAGTCGTACAAAATCCTCGGAAAGCCCAAACTCATGTTATTGAGGAGGGCGTTGCAAAGTGAACTTTCTGGAAAGTATCCGGGTCTCTCTCAGAGCGTTACGAGCCAACAAACTACGGTCTGCTTTGACGATGCTTGGGATGATTATTGGCGTGGCGGCGGTCATTGCTATGGTCGGAATCGGGAACGGGGCAACCGCTTCGATCACCTCTCAGATTCAGGGCTTGGGCTCAAACCTTCTTACGATTAGCTCGGGACAATCTAATACTGGGGGTGTGAGGGGGGGCGCAGGCAGCTCAACCAGCCTCACCATGACCGATGTATCTAAAATCACCCTTGATACGGCGGTCAAAGCAGTAGCCCCCGTTACGAGTACCAATGCTCAAGTGGTGCTGGGTAAAGGAAATACTTCCACAAGCATTACTGGGACCACCCAGGATTATGCAATCATTAAAAGTGTTACGTTAACTAGCGGGCGTTATATTACGACAGAGGACGTGGCTAATAGCGCGAGAGTTGCCGTCCTTGGACCCACGGTCGTTACAAACATTTTTGGGGACGCCAATGCCTCAGTCATCGGGAAAATCATTAAAATAAATAACGTACCCTTTCAAGTCATTGGTGTGACAACTGCCACAGGGTCAACGGGGATGCAAAGCAGTGATGACATGATTACCGCACCAATCAGCACAGTTCAAGCACGTTTAATTGGGAAAAAAACTGTGCGTAATATCCTGGTATCTGCTTCTTCAGCGGACCTTATGAAAACAGCACAAGATGAGATTACGGCGGCTTTGCATAAAGCTCATAAGATTGCAGAGGGAAAAACCGATGACTTCACGGTACAAAATCAGGCGGATACTTTAGCGACCATGACAGGGGTAACTCAAACGTTGACCATGCTCCTGGGCGGAATTGCGGGAATTTCCTTACTGGTTGGAGGCATCGGTATCATGAATATTATGCTTGTTTCGGTCACCGAACGAACACGGGAGATTGGAATCCGAAAAGCAATCGGAGCCAAAAGTAAAGATATTTTGCTCCAGTTTCTTATCGAAGCCGTCGTGCTTAGCGTCTTGGGGGGAGGTATAGGCATCGCCATTGGCTATGGAGGATCAACCCTTGCAGGGCAAGCCTTAAAGATGAGCACCAGTATTTCCCCAACCTCTGTGTTGGTGGCATTTGGTTTCTCAGCGATGATTGGCATTATTTTCGGGGTTTTTCCGGCAAGGAAGGCCGCGTCAATGGATCCTATTGATGCACTAAGGTACGAGTAAGGGACTTGGGCGACACGGCGCTCGGTGCCTACGACGTAGAGAGGGACTTGTGTGACAACGCTCTCCATGCCTACGATGCAGAGCAAACTAGCGTGTAAGCTCTTGTCTATGGGGACCGGGGTGCCCGGCCAACGCGACGTCCTTGTCGCATGGCCGGCAGCTCACATCCCTGTTCACTGCCCCGCATTTGGGGTCGCTTACACGGAGTTTGCTAAACTGCTTTCGTAGAGACGTCGCGCTTGTGTGACACTGCGTCCCGGGATTGGAACGGAGAACTTAGAACCGAACACGGTGAGGCGTGGGGATCTTGGGAGAAGAGGGCTGCTTTCGTAGAGGTGTGGCGCTTATATAAACGATCTTTATAGGATTTGAATTTGATTTCGCTTTGAAAAACCTGTCACTAAATGTGACGGGTTTTTACATACCCAAGAAGGGGTTCTGCTTGCAGGCATTAATATTATGTGAAAGGTGACTAATTCTAGAATAATGAAGGAAACTATACAGAGAATGACGAAGGGATAGTTTATGTTACATTGGACTGGTTAACCATACCAATACGAGCATATAATAGAAGAGTATTGGGAAGAAGGTTTTATATGGATCTGGACAGGAAAAGTGGTATACCCTATTATATCCAGCTTAAAGAACAGATTCTGCGACGTATTACCCAAGGTATTTGGACTGCGGGGACAAAACTTCCGACAGAACGGGAGTTGGCGGAAAGTTTAGCGGTGAGTCGGAATACTGTGGGTCAAGCCTATAAAGAACTGGAAAGTGAAGGGATCTTGAGCTCGGCTCGGGGCAGAGGAACTTATGTCACGAATACGTTACTGATGGGGCAACAGGAAGGTCGTAAAGAGAAGGTCTTGCGGATTGTTGATGTGGCCATGGAAGAAGCGGTTGGACTGGGTTTTTCGATTGATGATTTTGTCTCCTTTGCTCATGTGCGAGGGATGGAAAAGAAGCAGCTCCTTTCCCAAATGAAATTAGCGTATATCGTCAGTAACCCCGAGCAACTCTCAGACGGAAATTGGAATCTAGGTCTTGGTGTGAGTCTCTTACCATTTTTACTCTCGGAACTTCAGGAATCCCCTAGGGCACAAGAACGTTTGGTTGGGATGGATATGGCGGTGACGGGAGTGACTGAGCTTGCTGAAGTAAAAATTCTCTTTAATAAACTTCACATCCCCATTCTCGGAATTTCCTTACAGCCTAAACTCGGGACCCTCGTGCGTATTGCAAAATTGAGCATGGATCATGATTTGGCCTTGGTCTGTGAAAGCAACCAATTTGCCTTAAAAGTAAGAGCAGCATTAAAACAAGCTGGTTTGCAGCCGGTGATCAATACGCTGATTCAGCCCAGTGAGGAAAGCTTGCGTGAGGCGCTGTCAAAATGTGGCGCCGTAATTTTAGCGCCAAAGTTTCGGCTAAGGGTCGAAAAAGTGCTTCCAGAAAACATGGAATGTTTTGAGTTACTATTTGAACCGGATGAAGGGAGCCTGTATCTACTCAGGGGTGCTTTACTGGAATTAAAGGGGGAGAAACGTTGAAGAAACAACGCGTAATCGGTCTGTTTGACTCAGGTGTGGGTGGATTAACGGTGATGAAAGAAATTCTCGAGCAACTGCTCGATGTTAGAATTGTATATTTTGGAGATACGGCTAGAGTTCCCTATGGTAATCGTTCTAGGGAAGAACTGATCCGTTTCGGAGAAGAGATTGTCACCTTTCTAATTGGGCAAGGCGCAGAGGTCATTGTCGTGGCCTGTAATACCAGTTCGGCAACCGCTCTTCCAGTTTTACGGGAACGCTTTGACATACCAATGATTGGCATGGTTGAACCAGGCGCTCGCTTAGCGGTTCAGAAAACAATTGCGGGTAGGATTGGTCTGATCGCTACGGAAACCACCGTGCGCAGCAAGGCGTATTCGTCCGGAGTGAGTCGCGCGTTAGCTAAAGGAATCGTGCCCGAGAATTCGGTGCTGCGGCAGGCTTGGCAACAGGGAGAACAAGCGATTGCTTTGGTTAAAGCTCAGGGCTGCCCCCTCTTTGTTCCTTTGATTGAGGCCGGGCTGGCCAACTCCTCGGAAGCTCGAGGAATTGCTCGAACGTATTTGGCGCCACTCCAAGCCGCTGGTGTGGATGCGCTTATTTTGGGGTGCACGCATTTCCCCTTCCTTGAACCGGTTATTCACGAGATCTTAGGGGAAGATGTCTTACTTGTAGACCCGGCACTGGCGGTGGTGAAGGAGCTTGAATTACTACTTAAACAGATGGATGTGCAGGAAAGAGAGAGGAATTCTGGGCCTGTGGGGCAGGGCAGAAACGAAGGAACTGCAAAATATCTTGGCCTAGCACCCTCGCCGTCTGCTTTGGTCCTGGGAAAAGGTCACTGGCGCACCCGTTATTTTGTGAGTGGAGATCCGGGCCTATTCCGACAAGTTGGTAATACCCTACTGCAAGAACCCATTGATCTTGTTGAGCAAGTGACACTAGGTGATTAGTGAACTATATAAAAAATGACCAGGAGGGATTTACTGTGGAACAAAAGACCTTAGTCTTAGGGGTTATTGGCTCAGATGTTCATGCGGTGGGCAACCGGATTTTGGACTATGCCTTCACCCAAGCAGGCTTTAAAGTCATCAATATCGGGGTACTCTCAACTCAGGAGGAATTCATTCATGCCGCTATTGAAACAAATGCTGATGTTTTATTAGTCTCTTCCCTGTATGGGCACGGGGAGATGGATTGTCGTGGGCTGCGTGAGAAATGTCAGGAAACTGGAATTGGCAACATCTTAATGTATGTCGGAGGTAACTTGGTGATCGGAAAACAGGACTTTGAGTCCGTTAGAGAACGGTTCTTGGCGATGGGTTTTAATCGTGTTTACCCACCCGGAACTATGCCTGAGACCCCAATTTCAGATTTGCGTAGGGATCTAGGCATTTAAAGAAGATAATAACTCAAAAGATCACTTCTATTTTATTGAAGGTATGCAGCATTACATAGATTAAAGGGGGAATGGACCTTGCAGGCAGTCCTTCTCATTGATTTTGGAAGTACGTACACCAAAGTGACCATTGTGGACCTCTCTAGCGAAGAGATCATCGGGACAGCCCGAGCAGGTACGACCATTGAAACGAATATCATGGATGGGTTGAAAGCGGCGTTGACTCAAATTCCAGAACCTGAGGAAGGCTGGAATTTCGTTCGTAAACTTGCCTGTAGTAGCGCAGCAGGTGGGCTAAAGATGATTGCCAGCGGTCTAGTGAAAGAGCTTACCGGGGAGGCAGCAAGACGAGCAGCCCTGGGGGCCGGAGCTCGCTTGCTTCAAGTCTTTAGTTATGAGCTGACTGCACAGGATCTTGATACGATTATTGACTCTCAACCAGATATCCTATTATTAGCGGGAGGAACAGACGGTGGGAATCAAGAAATACTGCTAAAAAATGCAGAAATGCTTAGTAAACTCCCAACCAGTCTGCCTGTCGTGATTGCGGGTAATAAAGTCGTCTCGGCACAGGCTGCGGACCTCTTAAGAAAACGACACGACCCCGTGGTTGTTGCAGACAACGTGATGCCAGAGCTGGGTGTCTTGTCGGTAGAATCTGCTCGTTTAGCGATTAGAGAGGTATTTCTCACGCACATCATCAAGTCTAAGGGCTTAGATAAAGCAGAGGAGTTTATTGAGAAAATTATGATGCCAACGCCAGCTGCAGTGCTTGCCGCGGCAGAATTACTGGCGCAGGGATACGGCTCCGAACGGGGAATGGGTGACCTGATGATCGTGGATGTCGGCGGGGCCACAACGGATGTTCATTCGATTGCCAAGGGTGACCCCAGCAAACCCAGCGTGATGCTTAGAGGTTTACCAGAACCTTTTGCTAAACGGACGGTAGAGGGCGACCTAGGAATGCGTTTCAGTTCAGAAGCGTTGGTGGAAACGGCAGGTAGGCACCTGCTTGACTATCTCGACTGGACAGACGATCAAGTCGCCTGCCAGATAGGCTTATGTAAAGAAGATCCTTGGCGGATCCCAAAAACGGAAGAAGAGGCCAAGTTCGATGTTGCTATGGGTCGAATGGCTGTAAGTTTAGCTGTGAATCGCCACGTGGGAACGCTGGAAGTGGTATACACCCCTTTCGGAGCGACTTATGTTCAGTACGGCAAGGATTTGACACAATTGCCCGTCATAATTGGGACGGGAGGCGTCCTTCTTTATAACGCAGGTGCCTCGGAGATTCTACAGGGGGCAATCTTTAATCCGACCGAACCCACAATTCTCAAACCACAAAACCCCCGTTTTTATTTGGATAAAGAGTATATTTTAGCCGCCATGGGATTGCTTAGAGAAGTAGCACCCCTAGTTGCACTACACATCATGAAAAAATATATTGTCACACTATAGGAGGGCTTAGTTATGGAATTATCAGTCCAACAAATAGATGAGGAAGCGTTTCAAAGTCAGCGGCAAGAAGTCTTAGGACAATGGCAGACCGGTAAGGATGTCAACTTTGAAGAAGCCGTCGCGTATCATAAGACGTTACCTAAGAACAAAATATTTGCTGAAAAACTTGCCGAGGGGAAAGCAAAAGGCATCACATATGCTCAACCGCGTGCAGGAGTCGCTCTTGTGAATCATCATATTGAATTGCTGCGGTTCCTTCAAGATGACGGCGGGGCAGATTTCCTACCCACTACGATTGATTCCTATACTAGGCAAAACCGATATACTGAAGCCCAAGGGGGCATCGAAGAAAGCCGAGGCATCGGTCGGTCCATGCTTAATGGATTTCCGGCCGTTAACCATGGGGTTGCGGCTTGCCGACGAGTGATCGAAAGTGTTCAAGTGCCGGTTCAAGTTCGACACGGCACCCCCGATGCTCGTTTACTCGCAGAAATTACGATTGCTGGTGGATTTACCGCCTATGAAGGGGGCGGAATTTCTTATAACATACCGTATTCCAAAGACGTTTCTATAGAAAAGACGATTCAATACTGGCAGTATGTGGATCGCCTGGTCGGTCTGTATGAGGCGCAAGGCATTAAAATAAATCGGGAACCGTTCGGTCCCTTGACGGGAACCTTGGTTCCACCCGCCATTTCCCATGCAGTGGCAGTGATTGAAAGTATCCTTGCGGTGACACAAGGTGTTCGTAGCCTGACACTTGGCTATGGACAATGCGGTAATCTCATTCAAGACGTCGCAGCCTTGCATACCCTGCCCGTTCTTGCGGAAGAGTATTTAGCAAAACTCGGCTTGCCGAAAGTGATGGTCACCACGGCCTTTCATCAATGGATGGGTGGTTTCCCTCAAGACGAAGCCATGGCTTATGGCGTGATTTCCTGGGGTGCGGTGACTGCGGCCTTAGGCAAGGCCTCAAAAGTCATTGTGAAAACCCCGCATGAAGCACTTGGAATACCGACCAAAGAAGCTAATGCAGCAGGGATTCGTACAACTAAACAAATCTTAAACATGCTGAAAGACCAAAGCCTGCCCATGACTCCAGAACTCGCCATAGAAGAAGGTATGATTATGGCAGAAACGAGAGCCATACTCGATCGAGTGCTTGAGCTAGGTGAAGGGGATGCCGCAGTCGGTGCTGTGAGGGCTTTTAAAGCAGGGGTCATTGATGTACCCTTCGCGCCAAGTCGTTATAACTCCGGTAAGATTTTACCGGCCCGCGATAGCACAGGTGCAGTGCGTCTCTTAGATTTCGGAAATATTCCATTTGATGAGACGATTAAGGAATTTCATAGAGAACGCATTGCACAGCGTGGCAGGGATGAAGGACGGGATCCATCGTTTCAGATGGTCATTGATGATGTTTATGCGATTGGGAAAGGGATGCTCGTTGGTCGACCAAGAAGTTAACGATGTTGGTCGGTGTCGGTTGAGACACGTTCGTGACGGTCGCTCCGCAGGCCAAACTAGTCGCTCAAGCTTGCCTCCAAACAGGGTGCCCGGCGAATTCGTCATCCTTGACGAGTCGCCGGCTTCGCACGTCCTGTGCTCAGCCCTGTTTTCCGGGGCGCTTTCGTGAAGTTTGGCGGGCTGCTCGCTTTAGTCGCTCACTTAGTCTCAACCGGCACCTCCTTACAGGTCAGGTTAAGCCCCTTGGGGTACTGCACTTTAGGCTGGGTAAACGGAATAAGGTGATTGAGCCCTTGACGCTACAGCACTGTAAGCTCGGATCAAGATAACATTGATTGAGAATCTTAAAACATCAAAGGAGGGCATACATATTATGAAAATTGTGGACGTTATTGCTTCGTCGGGGCTGACCGGATTTTACTTTGATGATCAGAAAGCCATTAAATGCGGAATTACTCAGGACGGTTTTAATTGCTGTGGAGATCCTCAAACACCAGGATTTAAGGCGGTTCGCCAACGTGGTGAGTCTATTTCTGTGTTGCTTATTTTGGAAGATGGTCAGGTGGCGTCGGGGGATTGTGCGGCGGTTCAATATTCCGGGGCTGGCGGTAGAGATCCGCTCTTTTTAGCGGAAGAGTTTATTCCCATTATTCTGGACGAGATCGCGCCTAAGCTGGTGGGTCAGGACCTGGATTCCTTCCGTCATTTGGCAGGTCTTGTTGAGCATTCGAAACGTCCGAATGGGGAACGTTATCATACGGCGATTCGTTATGGAATAAGCCAAGCGATTCTCGATGGCGTGGCTAAAGCGAAAAAAATGACGATGACAGAAGTTATTTTAGAGGAATATGAACTTCCAATGGTCCTTCAACCTGTACCGATCTTTACCCAGAGCGGAGACGATCGTTATGATAACGCCGATAAGATGATTATCAAACGCGCTGGGGTATTACCTCACGCTTTAATTAACAATGTGGAGACTAAGTTGGGTAAAAACGGCGAACTGCTGTTGGGCTACGTGGAATGGCTTAGAAATAGGATCATGACGCTTGGCGGTGATGATTATCGCCCAGTATTGCACATCGATGTTTACGGCACGATTGGGCTTGCCTTTGAAGATAATATGGAGCGGATGGTTGAGTACTTTGGAAAGTTGGAAAAGATGGCGGCGCCGCTACATTTGCGAATTGAAGGACCGATGGATGCGGGTAGTGTCGAGGGCCAAATAGAACAACTTAAGGCCTTACGAAATGCCTTAAAGGCTCAAGGACTAAAGGTGGAAATCGTCGCGGATGAGTGGTGCAACACGTATGAGGATATCGTCAAGTTTGTGGATGCTCAGGCGGCAGATATGGTTCAGATCAAGACTCCGGACTTGGGCGGAATTCAAAATACGATTGAAGCAGTACTTTATGCAAAGAAATTTGGTGTCGGTGCTTATGTTGGCGGATCTTGCAATGAAACAGATGGGGGAGCACGGACGGCGGTCCATGTAGCGTTAGCTTCTCGCCCAGATCAAATGCTAGCAAAACCAGGGATGGGTGTCGATGAAGGACTGATGATTGTGACCAATGAGATGAATAGGACCTTGGCTATCTTGAGCAGGGCAGTCCGATTACAGGTTAGCAGGGAGTAGAAAACATCATGGGCAAAATCGGGTTAACAACGACGGTTCCCGTTGAAGTGATTTTCGCAGCGGGTGATACACCCGTTGATTTGAACAATATCTTTATTTCAAGTTCGGAAGCCATGCGCCGCGTGGAAGAGGCGGAGTTGGCTGGTTACCCACGAAATGTGTGCGGTTGGATCAAGGGATTATATTCCACGGCCTTGCATAACCCTGATATTCAGCGCATTGTTGCTGTGACTCAAGGAGATTGCAGTAATACTCACGCCCTGATGGAGACGTGGGAAGTGGAGGGGATTGAAATCATTCCCTTTGCCTTTCCGTATGACCGTGATCCCGACATGCTACGTCTTCAAATGGACAAGCTCGTGGAAGTGTTAGGCACAAATTGGAAGGCTGTAAATCTGCAAAAGAAACGCCTAGATGAAGTCCGATCCTTGGCCTGGGAAATTGATCGACTCACTTGGGAAGAAAACCGAGTGAGCGGCTTTGAAAACCATCTCTACCTTGTTTCTTGTTCGGATTTCAACGGTGATCCGGACGCCTTTGCACAACAGATGGAGGCGTTTATTCAAACCGCGCGGGATAGGGAGCCTTTGTTTCAGCAAAAGGTGCGTTCTAGATTGCGTAAGAAAGGGCGGGAACTACGCCTCGGCTTTATCGGAGTTCCACCTATTTTCCCCGAATTGTATAATTTTTTGGAAGAAAACGGAGCCCGTGTTGTGTTTAATGAAGTTCAGAGACAGTTCACAATGCCCTTTGAGACGGATGACGTCGTTGAACAGTACCGCTTATACACGTATCCTTATAAAGTATTTCAACGAATTGAGGATATTGCGAGGGAGGCAGAGCGCCGCCAACTAGACGGAATCATTCACTATACGCAAAGCTTTTGTTATCGCCAAATCGAGGATTTAATTATACGTAAAAAGCTGGATTACCCCATTCTGACTTTAGAAGGGGAAAATCCAACGGGGTTGGATGCCCGGAGTAAGATGAGATTAGAGTCATTTCTATCTATGCTTGGGTCGTGAGACACGTCCCTCGGCCATGCGTTCGTCGTGCCAAACTACGGCTTTGACCCGTGATGCAAGAGGGTAGGGTACCCGGCCAATTCGACATCCTTGTCTCAAGGCCGGCGGGAAACGTCCTGTTCCCCGCCCTACTGATGAAAGCGGGTTAAAGCCAAGTTTGGCTACGACTCACGCAAAGGCGTCGCGACGTGTGATCACGACCCTCTGGGCTGGGGACACGGGACACGGAAGAGTTGTAGTGGGTATCGTTCAGTCCTGTTTTCCACTTGTGGAAAAAGCGGATTGTGCGTTTCTGTGGGGTTTTAGAAAAAAGCTACGGGAATGTGAGAAAGGAGGGCAGCACATGTCTGGACAGATTATTTGTGGCATTGACCTAGGAAGCCGGAGTGTGAAGATCGCCCTCATGAGGTCAGGTGTTGAGGACGGAGACTTTGAGATCCTCCGTTTGGAGAGTTTGGATACAATTCGTTTCTACCGGGAGTATGGTCGAAAGCAGGGAGAGAAACTGGTCGTAGATTTTGAGGCCTTGGGCCTTCCTGTAGTGAATCACCTAGTTTCCACGGGTTATGGACGAAATACGTTGGAACTTGCCGGAGGGGAGGCTATTCCAGAGCTTAAGGCGCACGTGTTGGGTGCGATCTATCAGACCGGGCTCAAGGATTTTACGTTGGTCGATCTTGGTGGGCAAGACAGTAAAATCATTCAGGTTCGCAAGGGTAGAATGATCGATTTTATGACCAATGATAAGTGTGCAGCATCTTCGGGACGCTACTTAGAAAATATGGCCAGCATACTTGATGTATCGCTTGAGGAACTGGGACAATATGCAGAGGCCCCGGTGGAGTTGAACTCGACGTGCGCCGTGTTTGGCGAAAGCGAGTTGATCGGTAAAATTGTGGAAGGGTTCCCCTTAGCTGAACTAGCAGCAGGGGTGAACGTGACCATTGTCAAACGTATTTTGCCGCTGCTGCGCACCTTCACAGGGGAGGTTCTTGTCTTTACCGGAGGCGTCGCCCATAACCACGCAGTCGGTAAACTTCTGGAGGCCGGTTCTGGCAAGAAGGTGGTTATACCAAAGGAGCCGCAGTTTAATGGGGCGATTGGCTGTTGCTGTGAGGGTCGAGAGACATTTGGCAGCGAGATAGCATGAGGTGAGGCATTTTAACGAATATTCTTTGGAGGTGAAACTATGGTCAAGGCTTTAAAACTCATAACCCAGATCACGAACTATTCCCACGATAAATTAGTTCAATTGACCAGCCAATTAGGTCTGCACTACAACGATAAACAGCTGCATTTTCTCGTCATTGGACTTATGGGAATGATACTCTTTATATTTGTAAATATTATATTCAAGGTTCTTGCCCGGTACAGCATCATGGCAATTTCTTTTATTTATACGTTTACGGTGCTCGTCGTTCTGGTCTTCGCGATAGAAATTCAACAAAAATTAACCGGTCGTGGTCACATGGAATTCCAGGATATCGAGCAAGGGCTTTGGGGTTTCTTAGTTGCCTTTGCACTTTACCTGGGCGTAGTCATCATTTTTCGTTCAACCATTAAGTTCCTGAAATATAAAAATATTATTTCTGATGAGGTGAAGCAATGAGAATAACTAAGGTAGCAAAAGCCGGTACCTTGGAGTCCAATGACATCCTCATAATGGTCATACCCAATGAATCTGGAAAAGTAGAGCTTGAACTCGAAAGTATCGTCATGCAGCAGTTCGGCGACGTGATCGAGCAAGTGATTTTACATAAGGTCAAGGAAATGGACATCGAGGGGATAACGATTAAAGCTCAAGACAAGGGAGCCTTAGATTATACGATTGGTGCAAGAGTTGAAACTGCGATTAAGAGAGCACTCTAACAAACCTCTGCTAATTTGCAGCTAAATAATTAGTAGAGAACCAGTCCCTTATTGGCAGTAGATTGAGTGGAGGTGGGGTTCAGTGGAGAAACTAAGACGATCAATGCTGTTTATGCCGGGAAATAACCCTGGCATGCTTCAAGATGCGGCGATTCTTGGGGCTGATGCCATTATTCTAGACTTAGAAGATGCCGTCAGTCTCACGGAAAAAGATAGTGCCAGAATTTTGGTGCGAGAAGCCATTAAAACGATCGATTACTCGCAGGTCGAAGTCGTCGTGAGAGTCAATCCCTTAGATACTGAATTTGGGCCGCACGATGTCGACGTGATCGCCAGGGTCAAGCCAGATACGCTGTTGATCCCTAAGGCCAATGAACAACAAATCAAGCTTGTCGATACGATGCTGGATAAAATTGAAGAAGAAGAAGGCTACATAGCGGGAAGCATAAAGATCATTGCTCTCATAGAAACAGCCATTGGTTTAGCCACTGTTTACGACGTCATCAAAGCGTCCAAGCGGGTTGTCGGGGTGTTACTCGGAGGAGAAGATTTGACCGCGGATTTAGGCATCAGAAGAACCAAGGAAGGGGAAGAAATCCTATATGCCAGGAACAAGGTGGCAACAGCTTGCCGGGCTTTAAAGGTGGATTCTATCGATACTCCCTTTACAGATACCAACGATTATGAAGGGCTTGCCAAGGATACTGCTAAAGCAAAAAGCTTGGGCCTGACCGGAAAATCCGCCATTAATCCAAGACATATTGGGATCATCCATTCTGTCTTTGCACCGTCAGAGGAGGAACTAAAACATGCTTTGAGAGTCCTAACTGCCATGGAAGAAGCGGAAAAAGAAGGCAAGGGAGTCTGCTCCCTAGATGGTAAAATGATCGATGCGCCCGTGATAAATAGAGCGAAGAGAACGGTGGATCAAGGCATTAGACTGGGGATTATTAGGGACGAAGGTGGAGCAAGATGAAAACTATCTTAGGTCGAGAACTTCCAGATTATATTGAGGGTTATGGAGCGGTTACGCCTTTTCAAGGGGCTTTTAGGGAGGCGGGAATACACATTAGAAAAGCCGTCAAGGTGACCAGTGTGGACCCCTTTTCTCGAAAAGTACTCGATAACATAGACCTGGCGTTTGACAGGTTGAATATCAAAGATGGTATGACTATTTCGTTCCATCACCATTTAAGAAATGGTGATCAAGTTTTAAATGGGGTCGTGGAGGCGTTGGCAAAAAGAGGTGTAAAGGACCTAACCGTTGCTGCTAGCTCAATTTTCCCAATTCACGAACCGCTTGTAAAGTACCTTGAAAATGGCGTGGTCACGGGTCTCGTATCCAACTACATATCCGGTCCCGTTGCGGAAGCAATATCGCAGGGTAAATTAAAAAAACCGGCCATCATGCAGACCCATGGCGGACGCGCGAGAGCCATAGAAAGTGGGGATTTGCATATTGATGTCGCCTTTATAGCAGCACCCACCGCGGATATCTATGGGAACATGAATGGCGTTGATGGGGATGCCGCTTGCGGCACGTTAAGCTATGCTATGGCAGATGCAGAGTATGCGGATAAAACAATCGCTATCACGGATCATCTAGTGCCCTTCCCCGCCTGTCCCATTCAAATCAGCCAGGTGTTTGTCGATTATGTTGTTGAGGTGGAATCGATTGGAGACCCTCACGGCATTGTTTCAGGTACCACTAAAATCACCAAGGATCCAGTGTCGCTGATCATTGCTAAACGTGCGGCTGAGGTCATTAAGGCGTCAGGTTTAGTGAAAGAAGGCATGTCTTTTCAAACGGGAGCAGGCGGGACCTCGTTGGCCGTCGCTGCAGAGCTTAAATTAATTATGCAGCGCGAAGGCGTGGTGGGGAGTTTTGCTTCTGGTGGTGTCACAGGATATCTGGTGGACATGTTGGAAGAGGGACTTTTCCAAGCGCTCTTTGATGTTCAATGTTTTGATTTAAAGGCCATTGATTCGTATAGAAATAACCCTAAACATCAAGCGATGTCAGCTTCCATGTATGGAAATCCCCACACCAAGGGCGCGGTGGTGAACTGGCTAGATATAGTAATCCTGGGAGCGACCGAAATTGACACTGAATTTAATGTTAATGTTACAACCAGTTCCAATGGAATCATCATGGGTGGTTCCGGGGGGCATAGTGATACGGCCGCTGGTTCAAAACTTTCGATTGTCGTCACGAATCTGATGAAGTCTAGGCTTCCGATCATCAAGGATCGTGTGATCACCATGACAACTCCCGGAGAAAGCATTGATGTTGTCGTGACAGAACGAGGCATTGCCGTCAATCCGAGAAGAGCCGATTTGATTGAGAAGCTAAGGACTGCAAACCTACCCCTTGTGACCATAGAAGCATTGAAAACAATCTCGGAGAAAATTACAGGAGTACCTAAAGCTGTACACACCTTAGAGAAGATCGTGGCCGTGGTGGAATATCGAGATGGTCGTGTGATCGATGTCGTGAGGCAGGTAAAGAACCATGTATGGAGTTAACACTGAGCGAGTAGATCTTAAGAATCCGGTGGAAAGAGCTGAGGTTGAAGGCTTTCTCCAGGGTTTTAAGTTAGGCTTAGATCGTGACGTGGATTATACAATCATCATTAGAGATAGCGCGTCACACGATCCTAGAATCGTTGCTACCTGTTCCAAAGCTAAAAGTGTCTTAAAATGCTTTGCAGTCAGAGAAGAGCTTGAGGGTGAAGGGATCACGAGCCTCTTAATTTCCACATTAATTGATAAACTCTTCGAGGAGGGTATTTTCCACAGCTTTATATTCACGAAGCCTGCGAAGGCTCGTATCTTTTCTGCCCTCAATTTCAAGCTCATTCATAGCAATGCGGATGTGGCCCTGCTGGAAAATGGGATTTATGATATTCATCAAGCGATTGAGGCAATGGAAAACAAATATTCTATAGGGGAAGGCGAAAAAACAGCCCTAGTCATGAATTGTAATCCGTTCACCTTAGGGCACTATTATTTAATAGAAGAAGCAGCTAAGAAGAATCAACAAGTGCTTGTGTTCATCGTAGAAGAGGACCAGTCGCTGTTTCCCTTCGCGGTGAGATATGAACTGGTCTGTAAAGGCGTCGCACACTTGAAGAATGTTCAGGTCTTACCAAGTGGTGTGTACATTATCTCTTCAGTGACGTTTCCCTCCTATTTCATCAAAGAAGAGGGAGAAAGACTACGAGCTTATGCAGAGTTAGACGCCTCAATTTTCGGAAAGTATTTTTGCAGTCGCTTTAATATTACGAAGAGATATATAGGGGAGGAACCCTATAGCCCTGTTACGGCGGTGTACAATGAACAACTCAAGAAAGTACTTCCTACCTATGGCGTAGAAGTGCACGAGATCCCGAGAAAGGCGTTTGGCGATGTTCCTATCAGCGCCTCTAGCGTTAGAAATATTATAAAAGTTGGGGACGCGCACATACAGGAACTCAACCACCTTTTACCACAAGTGACCCTAGAGTTCTTAAACTCATACCTTGGAAGGGAGATCGTGGAGACGCTGAAAATTAGTGACTCTCCGAACTAAACGATGAAACAATACACCGCGGATGAGCTACTGGACGCGAGAGAAGAAAGGGTTGCTTTAATTGAGGCGCTCTTAAAGGAATATAACACCCCTTTATTAACGATGAGAGTCAACTTTCCCGGGCTTAGAAAAACGAACGATGTAACCATCACGATGATTAGAGAAATGAGCCGCTTGATTTGCACCCTCTTAGGCGATAAGGTGAGGGGAAAGCGACTAACGCAAGGCGCAGAAGGTCCCATGTTTTATGCTGCGGTGGATGAAGATGGTTTGGAGTTAAAGCTGATTTCTATTAATTTTGAAGAAAACCACACGCTGGGACGATGTTTAGATATCGATGTATATGATCGTTTGGGGCATAGCATTAGTCGTCAGGAACTTGGATTTCCCAGTAGGAAATGTTATCTCTGTGAGGACTATGCCCATCACTGCGTGAGAGCAAGAAGACACGGTGAGCAGGAAATCATTACTTATATTGAACAAAAATATAGTCGCTATGCAGAAGGTAGAGAGGATTAATGGTAGAACTGTATGGTAAAAAATATGAACCATAAGGTCAAGGACCATGGCATTAACATAGGAAGTCTAGCAGTCCAGGCAATGCTCTATGAAGCTTCCTGCACGCCATCGCCTGGGCTCATTTCTCGCACTTCAAGTGGCGCTCATACAGACATGGATTACTTTACCTTCTTAGATAGCGCCACCTCGCTCATGAACCCTTTGATTCATTGCACGGAAGCTGGGTTTAGTTCAAAGTCTCCCCAGGAAATATTTCAGCAACTGAGGGTGCTTGGGAAATTGGGAGAACAGCAAATGTTAGCGAAGACTTCTGGCGTAAATACCCATAAGGGAATGCTCTTTTTACTGGGCGTATGTTGTGCTGCTGGAGGGAAAGCCCTCTACCAGGGTATTCCCTTTACGTCGCTGTCAAGCATGATTAAAGAGATGACCTCCGGTGTGGTGGAGCGGGAATTAGTTGCCAGGCTGCAGGAGTTTAAAAAGGCCGATCAAGCGGCAATGACCCACGGAGAAAGATTGTTTTTGGAGCATAACGTCGTGGGAATACGAGGAGAGGTTCAAAGAGGTTTGCCCACAGTGTTTGACTTTTCTCTCAAATTTTACAAGGCAAATAAGGGTCTGAACAAAAATCATAGACTCGTGCAAACGCTTTTAGCCATTATGCAGGGTTGTGAGGATACTAATATTTTACATAGGCACTCTCTGGAAACGTTACAAGAAGTCCAGCAAACGGCAAAGCAGATCCTGTCCATAGGTGGCGTCACAACGATCAAAGGTATGAAAGCGATCGAAGCAATGAATGAGGATCTTTCAAAACGTAAAATTAGCCCTGGTGGCAGTGCGGATTTATTAGGGGTAACCGTCTTTTTGTATCTGTTAGAAGAGTATTTAGGGAGGGTTCGCGAGACACGTCCTCGGCCATGCGATCGTCGTGCCAAACTAGGGCTTTAATCCGTGATGAATGAGGGCAGCGTGCCCGGCCATTCGACATCCTTGTCTCAGAGGCCGGCGGGAAACATCCCTGTTTCCCGCCCTGCTTTGTGAAAGCGGATTAAAGCCGAGTTTGGCTACGACTCGCGCAAAGGCGTCGGAGCGTGTGATCGCGAGCCCTCTGGTCAGGAACGTGGGGCAGGGTATACGGCTATTCGACTATTCGCTGTGCAAGGATGGATAAGTGTCCCTGTAGCCGTGGTCGGCGAGAAGGGACCGTCGTAGGCACCGAGCACTGTGTCGTGCAAGTCCCGAAGGTATTACCAGGGGAAAATCATACAAGGAGGTTGTAACAAAGATGAAGGAACTATTGGTGGAAGAGATTATTTCAGCGGTTGAAAAACTTTGTATAGACGCCAATTACGATTTGGGTTCAGACATTATGGCTGGATTTCATAAGGGCTTAAAAGAGGAGCGGTCTCCCTTAGGCATCGAGGTGTTGGAACGTTTGATCGAGAACGCCGAAATTGCCCATCAGGAAAGAGTCCCAATGTGTCAGGACACTGGAATGGCGGTATTTTTTATTGAACTAGGCCAGGATCTGCATGTGGTAGGGGGCAGCCTTACTGACGCTATTAACGAAGGGGTTCGTAGAGGCTACGATAAAGGGTATTTGCGAAAGTCCGTCGTCGAAGACCCCTTTGAGCGGGTCAATACAGGAGATAACACGCCCGCTGTGATCCACTATGATATTGTTCCAGGCGATTCACTGCGCCTAATCGTTGCGCCTAATCGTTGCGCCTAAAGGGTTTGGCAGCGAAAACATGGGGGGCTTGAAAATGTGCAAGCCTTCTGAGGGCCTAGAAGGAGCGATGCAATTTGTTGTGGACACGGTGGAGCGTGCGGGTGGAAATCCCTGTCCTCCCATCATTGTGGGAGTAGGCGTGGGTGGTACGATGGAAAAAGCAACCTTCCTGGCCAAAAAAAGCTTACTGAGGGAAGTAGGAAAACACAATACAGAAGAGCGACTGGCGAACATTGAGGAAGCGTTATTAGAGCGCGTAAATCGACTAGGCATTGGGCCCCAAGGCTTTGGCGGTTTGGTGACTGCGCTAGCGGTTAACTTAGAAGTGTATCCCACTCATATTGCGGGTATGCCGGTCGCTGTTAACATAGGCTGTCATGCCACTCGCCACAAAGAGATCCGCTTGCAAGGGAGGGACATCATATGAGTGACGCCATACGACTGGAAACTCCCCTGACCCAAGACAAAGTCCAGAGCCTGAAAGCGGGGGATAAGGTTCTAATGAGCGGTGTAATTTATACGGGACGTGATGCCGCCCATAAAAAAATGGCTGAGGCCATGGATGCAGGGTTGGACCTTCCTTTTGAAATGAAAGATCAGATCATCTATTTCGTTGGGCCGACACCCCCAAAGCAGGGACAAGTGATTGGTTCGGCTGGGCCGACGACCAGCGGACGCATGGATGCCTATTCACCGAAGTTGATTGCTGAAGGGTTAACCGGCATGATTGGCAAGGGTCTTCGCTCCCTGGAAGTCATTGAAGCGATGAAACAACATGGTGCCGTCTACTTTGGCGCAATTGGTGGAGCTGGTGCTTTGATTGCCAAGCGCATTGTTTCAGCGGAAGTGATTGCCTATCCTGAACTGGGATCAGAAGCCGTACGTCGCTTAGTCGTTAACGATTTTCCGGTCATTGTGATCATTGACCATGAGGGGAACAATCTTTATGATTTAGGAAAAGCGCAGTACAGAAGGGCCTAGATTTTCTACTGTTATGTTTTGGTATAGGAATTTTCAGACAGATGACATTTTTAGCTTAATTGTGCTTAGTTTTCTTTTCTTAATAATTAAACCGAAGAATTAACACAAAACCTTCACAATTTATCATCCTACTACCCAAGGTTTTGAGGTATAATGAAGTTAATCTTGAAATACCCGATTGGAGTTGTCATGACTATGAATGGTTGCCCCATATGTGGAGCACGTGAAGTTGGCCGAATTGGCCGTGAACGCTATTACTGTAGAGAATGTTGCCACGAATGGACAAAGGGTGGCGGTGAGGTTAAAATTTATGAAGTATTGTCGGATGGCTCGGTAGAACAGTTGGAAGTGGAACACGAGCATTTCTTTCAGGAATTTTCTCATCGGGTGACCCGTCGTCGAGCTGGTTAAAGTACAAATCAAGCGTCAAGATCAGCAAACGCCTTTACTTAGTAATGAATTGAATTGCATAGTGATACTTAAAGAATAGCAGGAGAGAGCCAAATGTGGGTCTCTCCTGCTATTCTTTTTGTTGCGTTTAAAAAGGGCTGTCTTTTTTAGATACATTGGACGATAGTATCTATATACCTAGAAATTAGAAATAAATTTTTCAAAGGCTTGAGAGGATAAGTTTGATGATTGAACTTCAACGAGATGATCTCTATCAGTGGACCGGAGATAGGGTAGAGTGTGA
This sequence comes from Desulfosporosinus sp., assembly GCA_035648035.1. Lineage (GTDB taxonomy): Bacteria > Bacillota > Desulfitobacteriia > Desulfitobacteriales > Desulfitobacteriaceae > Desulfosporosinus. The sequence continues at coordinate 37,949 of DASRMG010000240.1, forward strand.
AAGTGGCATACATTGGGGCATAGCCGAACAAGCCAACGGTATTGTGGCTATAATTGTAAATTCTCCTGGTGGAGTTTTGACAGGGAAACAGGTGCGCGTTTTGGCTGAGATTGTCGGGGACGATGGGGTTATTAAGAATACCCGTCGTATGACCTCTCTACTCCTTATTCCAAAAGATAAGGTTGGGTTTGCCTTGGAACAGCTCCATGCAGTAGGTTTGCGTGTGGCGAATTTGCATAAGAGCGTACGGAACATCGCGGCATGTCCAGGAAAGGGTTTTTCACCTAACTCTCGCGGTGACACATTAGGGCTCGCCAAAGTGCTCGATGAGACCTTTTACGGAACGATTCTCCCTTGGGATTTTAAAATTGGAATATCTGGCTGTCCTCGTAATTGTACGGGTGTGCAATGCCATGATCTGGGACTGATGGCAGAGCCACGTGGAAAATATTCACTATGGATAGGTGGTACAGAATCAGGGCTGAGTCCTACGCACGGAACGCTCGTGCGTAAAGGGATTCCACGCGATCAGGTTATCCCTGTAGTGAAACGTATTTTGGAAATGTATGTGGCCGGGGCAGAGGAGTTCGGAGCAGAACTTGGGGAAGGGGCCAAAGCCAGACTTTACCATGTCATAGAGAAAACAGGCTTTGAACGGTTTAAGGTGGCCATTGAAGAAGTCCTCAATTGAGATGACCTAATGGAAAGAAGGAGAGAAGTAGAAATATGGCAAATCAAGGATTTAGCAAGCTTAGTGCTTATAAGGCCTTTTCTAAGATAGATAAGTCCTGCGCGCAGGGATGTAAATGTTCTGCACTATGCCAACTGTTCATGGCGAAGGAATTCTTAAGTTTATCCGCTCAGACCGGGGAAAAATTTACCGATAAGATTCCGGAAGATATTCTAGATATGTTTCGGAGTGTTCCTTTAATCCATGAACGATACAAAAACCTAGAATTGCAAGAAGCCTTTGCTGAAGTCCAAGGTATTTGTGATAATTGTGGAACAGATGAGCACGATGCTTATTGTACGGTCAACGTGGTATTGACAGCCTTAGGAGTTCTACTGGAAGGCAAAGATTATGTGACGGATAAAGATAAGGAAATTGGGTAGGGGCATGCTGCATGGGGCACTGGAAACAGAGAGGATGAATTTTTAAACACTATCGTAGAAAAACCGACCAGGCGATTCGTGCCAGTTTGGCCTTTCAAAGACTTCTGAACTTTGATCAACAAGTCGTTATGGCTAGTTATATTCAGTCTTACATGGTCGAAATCGATAAAAAATCCGAATTAGAGAAGGCTCTAGATGAGATTGATCGCTTACAACGTAGGGTGAGCGATGCGAGTCAAGCTTTGGCCGCAACTTCGGAAGAAACAGCGGCCTCCGCTGCAGAAATGAATGATGTGACAGGGCTAATTTCGCACAATGCTTCCGAGGCAGCCCAATTCTCTCGTCAGGTTGATACTTTGGCACAAGAGGGCGCTCGGAGGATTCAAATGATCTCAGAGACGATTTTGCATCTAGCAGGTATGACCTCGGAGATGCAAGACAAAATGAACGAACTCGATAAAAGTTCTGCACGCATTGCCTCGGTGACGGATGTGATCAAGGAAATTGCATCACAAACCAATCTCTTGGCTTTAAACGCTGCCATTGAAGCCGCACGCGCAGGAGAAAGTGGCAGAGGCTTCGGAGTCGTGGCCGAGGAAGTAAAAAAACTGGCCAGTCATTCCGAACAGTCTGTTAAGGAGATCAGTGAGCTAATTACCATTACGAAGGAAAATACGGTTGCCGTGAACGAGTCCATCGCCCAAACGACTGAGGCCATGCAGAGTGCTGCGACGGAGGCGGAAGAAGTGGTAGGCCGTTTTGGAGAAATTATGTCTGCAATCGATGCCAGCATTCAACAGGTCCAGGGAATTGCCCATCAGATCGATGCCCTAGCTTTGACCGCGGCTCAAATCGGAGCGGCCTCCGAGGATGTGGCCAATTCCGCCACATCGTTGGCGCAGATGGGAATCATGAGTGACGACGAGCTCTAATCCCGCGACACGGAGTAAAATAGGTGACTTGCGTGACACCGCTCTCGGTACATACGACTCAGAGCAAACTAGTCGTGTAAGCTCTTAACATGGGTTCGGGGTTCCCGCCAGACTCGCCCTCCTTGGCTCGGTTGGCGGCAGATCACATCACGTTCACTGCCCCGTATCTGGGGTCGCTTCCACGAAGTTTGCTAGGCTGCTTTCGTAGAGACGTCGTGCTAGTGTAACGCAAGTCCCGGGCTTAGAACGGGAAACAGAACGAGAGCGCTGTCCATGGATGGACAGCGCTCTAATTCTGCATCCCGCCGGCCCTGAGACAAGGTCCCCTCCCGCCATCCTTGGCTCCGGTGACACTAGACCATCCATGGTCGTCGGATGTCTTGATTAATTGGCCGGGTACCCTTCTCTCATGCATAACGGGTTAAAGCCCTAGTTTGGCACGATGACCACAAGGCTAAGGACGTGTCTCGCGAACCCTCCGTTTTTGTGGTAAAGTAAGGAAAAAACTATTGATTCAATACAATCTAAGAAGAAGGTGCGTTAACGTGTTTTACCCTTTCGAAATGGAAAAATATCTTGAAACGTTGTTGGGTGAACGTGACCCACTGCTTCGAGAAATGGAAGAACAGGCGCTTAAGGAAACCATTCCGGTCGTGACGCCGATGGTGGGGAATTACCTTAATTTACTCGTACAAATGGGCAAAGCGCAGACTATTTTAGAGATCGGGACAGCCATCGGATATTCCACAATCTGGTTAGGTCGTGCGGCGGAAGGCACTGGAGGGCATGTCACGACGATTGATATGAATAAAGATCGGCGTGCCAGAGCCCTTAAATACTTTGAACGAGCGGGCCTTCAAAACCGTATTACAGCGTTAGAGGGTGATGCTCGAAAGATCTTACCCACCTTAGAGACTAAGTTTGACTTTGTGTTCATCGATGCCGCCAAGGGAGAGTATTTAGAGTATTTAAATCTTATTTACCCCTTAATTGCACCAGAAGGGGTACTCGTCGTGGACAACGTGCTTTTTCGTGGTTGGGTAGTACCGGGAAGTACATTTCCACCAAAATATAACCGTATGGTCAATGGCTTGCGCGAATTCATTGAGGAACTTAGCCAGAACCCTGAATTCACCACGACTGTTTTGCCCTTTGGAGATGGGGTGTCAGTGAGCAAGCGTGGGAGGGGAAGAGGGAATTGAAAATTCGTCATGGGGAGATTGATGTTCTAAGGGCTGTTGCGATTGTCTTGATGGTTATCTTTCATTTTATTTATGACTTAAAGGAGTTCGGGGGAGTCAGTGTTGACTATCAATCCCCTTTTTGGTTTTTTATTGGGAAATCCTCCGCCCTGACTTTTATCTTTGTCTCCGCCCTTTCCAGTGGATTTAGCAGATCGCCTGTTCGGAGAGGTCTAAAAGTGCTGTTCTACGCCATGGTAATCACAGCGGTGACCTTTGTGTTTATGAGAGCTGAATATGTTCGCTTTGGGATTCTGCACTTTTTAGGCGTGGCAATGATCTTGTCTCCGCTTCTCATCAGATTGCCTTCATGGTCTCTTTGGAGCCTTGCTGGGGCATCGGCCGTGCTTGGTTTTTGGTTCAAAGAGCAAATGCTGAAAACAAGTCTATTGATTCCTTTTGGCCTTATGTATGAGGGGTTTGCTTCCATAGATTATTATCCGCTTTTTCCCTATCTTGCGGTGACCCTCTTAGGAATCTTGGCATATAGGTATTTCTACGCCCAGCGGACCGAACCGCTATTCTTATTTAAATTAAAGTCAAAGCAAATTAAGTGGTTGAGCCGGAATTCGTTGGCCATATATCTAGTTCATCAACCCTTACTCCTTCTCATATTTTTTATTGTTAATCACCTTTGAGGCTGTGTTGGCATAAAAGTGGGTGTTAGAAAATAATTTAATAGGCAAGATTAATAGAGACAGAGCAAGGGAGGTAAATGTACTTTGATCATGTTTGTTCAAGAACATCTGATGCAGGCAGTCTACTTTGCTCCACGTGGGAAGAGAAGGCTCCTATTTTTGGGAACGAATATTCAACATCGCTACCTAAGCCCTGAGGACAAGTTAATAGGGTTTGTGGGAGATGCTGGTGCTGGGAAGTCGTTGCTCATCCGAGGAATGTTTCCGGGACTAGAATTGACGAATGATGATGATGGAATTAATATTCGACCGTTGCCCTTGATGGAAGATGCAGATTGTGGACGTTTCCGCTATCATACCTACCATTTGGATGCCCGTTTTGAATCCGCATTTACACAACCCTGGAAAATCGCGGAAGCTATTAAGAAAGCAATATCCACAGGACATCGCGTGGTCATCGAACATTTTGACCTGGTCTATGATCAACTGGGGGTTAATGCTGAAGTATTAATTGGGGTAGGGGAAGAAGTGATTGTAACCCGTCCCACGGTGTTTGGTCCAGAACCAGGCAGCATCGCAGCGATTGTTTTTGAGTCCATTAAATATCGCCGCATGGCTCATAGTGCCGAGGACATAACCTCAATGATCCTTGAAGAAATGGGTTTGCCAAAGCCGGAAGTGCATAGCGACATTAAACACGGCTTTGTCTTGGAGCTGTTGGAAAAACCGGACATAGATTTAGAATTAGTAGAACAACGTGTACTAGATTTAATAAAGGCTGACTTAACCATAGGCTTTGCCGATGACAAACACATTAGGGTTGGAGAAATGCTTTATCCTTGCACAGGTCCACGTATTCATATTCGCCGAACTAGCGAAATTATAGGTTTCCACTTACTTAAGGAATTCCGCTACGACTCTATAGCGAACCTTTACACCATAGCAGGTATTGTAGGTGAGAAAACGACACCAGCCCGTTCCATTGATCTGTTTGGAGGGCGTAGCCCGCATCCCACCAAATGAGCCTTCCTTGTTATAGGGACTCTCGGCCATCAAGCACAGTTGATTAGCGTTTCTCCTTTTATTCTGGTAAACTAAAATATGTAAAAAATACATAGGAGAAAGAAAGGTTAGGTTATTATATGCAACGTGCTCACGGTAGGGCTCATGATGAATTACGTACTGTAAAAATCTCACGACAGTTTACAAATATACCGGAGGGTTCGGTGCTCATTGAAATAGGAGAAACGCGGGTCTTATGTACCGCTAGCGTAGAGGAGAAAGTACCTCACTTTCAAAAAGGCTCCGGCAAAGGCTGGGTCACTGCTGAGTACGCGATGATTCCGCGGGCGACACAGACCCGGACTCAACGTGAAGCGACCAAAGGGAAACTGACTGGACGAACGATGGAAATTCAACGCCTCATCGGGCGAGCACTTCGCTCTGTGGTTGATTTAAAGAAGCTTGGCGAACGCACAATTTGGTTGGACTGTGATGTTTTGCAAGCAGATGGCGGAACCCGTACGGCTGCTATTACTGGAGCCTACGTTGCCTTGGTTGACGCGGTTCAGTTTTTATTAGAGAAGAAACTAATTCGTACCAATCCAATTCAGGATACACTAGCGGCCATTTCCGTGGGGAAGGTTAGAGGTCAGGCAGTACTAGATCTAGCCTATGAAGAAGATTCACAAGCGGAAGTAGATATGAATGTCGTCATGACTGGCGCTGGGAAGTTTGTAGAAATCCAAGGAACCGCAGAAGAAACCCCCTTTGACCGTAAAGATTTAGATGCATTTTTGGAACTTGCCGAAAAAGGGATTCGCACTCTGATGGACGTGCAGAAGTCCGCGGTGGAAACGACTGCGTGAAGATAATACTAGCGACTCAAAACCAAGGGAAAGTTCGAGAACTTCGAGAATTACTCGTAGATGAAGACATTCAAGTGCTTTCTTTACTGGATTTCCCTGACTTCGAAGACGTAGAGGAAACTGGAGTGACCTTCGCAGAGAACGCTGCACTTAAAGCCAGAGTAGCTGCGCAGAGAACAGGGCTAATTGCCCTGGCCGATGATTCTGGTTTAGAGGTAGATGTCTTAGAGGGTGCTCCAGGAGTCTATTCTGCCCGCTATGCTGGGGAACCAAAAGATGATGAACGCAACATTGATAAACTACTTTCTTCCTTAGAAAATGTCCCCGAGGACAAAAAAACGGCGCGCTTTCGTTGTGCGTTGGTTATGGCAACGCCTTTTGGGGAAGAGTATCTTACAGAAGGTGCTGTCGAAGGGCGAATATTAACTAAACGACGAGGATCGGATGGGTTTGGCTATGACCCAGTTTTTTATCTGCCGGAGTTTGCTCGGACGATGGCTGAACTCACCTTGAGTGAGAAAAATACCATAAGCCATCGAGCTCAAGCTTTTCGTAAAGGGATCCCGATTTTGCAAGCCATTAAAGGCAACCAAAAGGTAGACACATAAGCCTATGTAGGAGTACCTTGGTATCGCTTCCTATGTTGAAAAATATTTTATGAGTTTTTTCTTGACGAATCGTCAGAGATAAGCTATACTAATCAAGTCACCAATCGGGGCATAGCGCAGCTTGGCTAGCGCGCCTGGTTTGGGACCAGGAGGCCGGGGGTTCGAATCCCTCTGCCCCGACCATGATTTTTTCCCAAGTATTCGACTAAAATGGTACCCTGGCTTGACAGCCGTAATCCTTGCGCCTGTAGCTCAGTTGGATAGAGCATCTGCCTTCTAAGCAGGATGTCGGGGGTTCGAATCTCTCCAGGCGCACCAATAATTCAAATCTTATGGTGGGTGTGGCGAAGTGGTTAACGCACCGGTTTGTGGTACCGGCATTCGTGGGTTCGAGACCCATCATCCACCCCATAACGAAAACGTTGCACCGGGAATTCATTCCCGGTGCTTTTAATTTGCCCATAGTTTATTAACACACATAATGTATTTTTAACTATTAATGACCTAAGTGACGTCGATTAGAAGTTGCAAGCACAAACACCCGGTATCTCTTGATGGGAAACCGGGTGTTTTATGTCGTCATGTCTTAAGGCGTTAACGCCTATCTTGTGTGTTCGAAGGGATGCGTGCTTGTCGCAACTAAAATAAATCATGGTCCATTATTTCGTTTAGTGCAACAAATCGACAGCTGACCCCCTGAAAAAAACTTAGCCTATCGTAAGATATTATATAAGGGTTATTACAAAGCCCCAAAGAGCCTTTACTTAAGAACATAGGCCGTTGTAGTTTATCCAACTCAATTAAAGGAAAGAGGAATAAAATGAAGATGAACAAAAAACCAATCAGTATTGCCCTAGCGGCTGTGCTCCTGGCATTCCCACTCAGCTCTGTAATAGCTCAGGCGTCCATTCCTACGACTCCAGTAGAAATCGCAAGCACAGTCCCAACGACTGAAGCTGTAACTCCAGTAGTAGAACCCGTAGTCAATACAGACGTCGTGGATGCCACGGGTAAGCTTGTCATTGCGGCCGATGGGTACAGTGATTTTATTGCCGCACTCCAACAGGCCTTGACATTTAACCCAGAACATAAAGCCGAGTTGAATAAACGTCATGCCTATAGAAAATTAGCGCAAGCTCAGCAATACATGAAAGACGGAAATATTGAAGCCTGCAAGATCGCTTTTAGTGTGTACAAAGATAAAATAGCCAAGGCTCAGGAATTCCTCGAAGCGGCTGCAGATCCTACCACTGAGATCGCTGAGAATCTTGCCAAGGCCCTAGCGAAAGTTGATGCAAAAAATATTCAAGTTTTGACAGCTCTAATAGAGTCCGACAAGCTGCCACCTCAAGCTGCCGTAAGATTAGGACTTAATGTCGTGCGCACCATGGAGAAAGCAGTCGTTAAAATCCAAAAGGAAGAAGCAAAGGTTGACACAGCAGAGACTCCAGTAGTTCCAACTGATATAGAGAAGGAAGATTTAGAAAAACAAGCTAAAGCTGCCTTAACAGATTTTAAAAAGGCTGTTAATGAAAAAGATAAAGCGAAGGTTGACAAAGAAGTAAAAGACGACCGATCTAAAACAGAACGAATACAATCAGAACTGAATCAACAGTTAAAGAAACTAAGCCAACCAACACTCCGAACGTCAGATGATAATAATGATGGACGGAGCGAACAAGAACGTCGCGACACAAACAATCGTGAAGACAATAATCAAGGAGACGACAACAATCGTGAAGATCATAGGTAAATCATAAATCGAGATAACCAATAAGCGGCTCATATGAGCCGCTGATTTAATTTTCCATAGTACTACTATACAGATGAGCTTAATCTGAAAACATTTTTGTTAATGAAGAGCATGTCCTGAGGACTTTACGGATAGGATAATTTGGTAAGGCACCAGACTATGACTCTGGCATTCGTTGCTTCGAATCCACCCACCCCACCCATTAAACTATCGACGAAATAATTACTTGTCATCTCGTCGGAACTATGGTATTATACTTTCTGTTGCAACAATTATCATTATGCGGGAATGGCGGAACTGGCAGACGCACTGGATTTAGGTTCCAGCGGGTAAGACCGTGCAGGTTCAAGTCCTGTTTCCCGCACCATAAGGCTTTGAACGATTTTGTGTATCGCCCGTTACAGCGGATGATGCACAAATGATGCACAAAATATTTTCTTACTTGGACCATGCTTTATTGCATGGTTCTTTCTTTTTAAATCTGAAATACATGCGAGCTATATAGAGCTTATGGAACATGCTTGTGATCCTCTAAGGAGAGTCTCATATCATAGCCAGTAGGGTTCTGGAAGACTCTCAGGCCAAACGCTGGAACTATTGCTAATAGATGATCGAAAATATCTGATTGTATGCTTTCATAATTTGTCCATGTTGTATCATTGGTGAACACATAAATTTCTAGGCGTAAACCGTGTTCCCCCGGTGGCAATTGTCTCACCATCTGTACCATTTCTTTATTTATCTTGGGATGGCTTCTCAGATAAATCTGTATGTAGGCCCTGAAGGCACCAATGTTTGTAAGACGCCTGACATTCAACGCATGTGAAGTATCGACCTTATTTTCCAGGTTATATAAGGCTATTTCATCTTTTTTATCCCTTATATATTGAGATAAATAAGGGATTTTTTCAAACTCATCGAACATTTCATCTGTGCAAAAAGTGATACTAGTGATGTCAATATAGACAGAACGTCGGATTCTTCTGCCACCTGACTGTTTCATGCCACGCCAGTTCTTAAAAGAATCCGATACTAAGGCATAAGTGGGTATGGTCGTGGTCGTTTTATCAAAATTCTTTATTTTAACCGTATTCAGTGATATATCTATGACAATGCCGTTCGCACCATGTTGGGACATTTCAATCCAGTCACCCAACCGGATCATATCATTTGAAGACAGCTGAATACCTGCGACTAAACCCAGCAAGGAGTCTTTGAATACTAAGAGAAAAACTGCCGTTAAGGCTCCGATACCGCCTAGCAACAATAACGGATTCTGTTCGATTATGGTGGCGATGATGAAAATTCCACCAATGATATAGGCAAGAATCTTCGCTACCTCAAGATAACCCTTGATGGGTTTATTCTTAGAGACCTCATAAGTTTTGTAAATATCATTCATAGAATCCAAGAGGGCATGGACAAGTAAAATCACAGTTAAAAATATATAAACTAATGAGAATTTCTGAATAATTGACATCTGCGCTGACAGCGCTGTAGCAAAAGAATAAATAATCAGCGCGGGCACAATGTGGGATAGTTTATGAAATACTTTTCTCTCTAACAAGACATTGTCCCATTGACAGTGTGTTCTTATAATGAAATGGGAAACAGCTCTGAGGAATACTTCTTTGGAAACTAAATAGGCAAGTAGACTGAGCAATGAAATAAATATTAATAGTATTCCACACGACAGGTAGGCCGCTGTACTCTCGTTAATGCCAAATCCTATTATCTGATTTGTAATAAAATTGATAATTATAAGACCTCCTAATCCACTGTTGATTTGAACAGCATTGAATTCATTGTCTATTGCTCAAGCAATTGTATATAGTTTCATCAAATATGCACTAAACCATCCCATTTTAATTTATAGCTCATAATGATCGAGGGAAGGGCAGGCAACTAAAGATATATTGAAAAAAGCAAGTAGTAACCAATGATGAGCTTGGAATAGATTTAGTCTTTTAGTTACAGCGGAAGATGGACAAATGGTGCACAAAATATTTTATGACTTGGCTATGCTTTATTGCATAGTCCTTTTTAATTTTACAACATGATAAGCTGACTTTTATTGTGTACTTGCACAAAAGGATATAAATCGGAATATTTTTGAGTATAGAATAAAGGAGGTAATTTCTACAATGGCAGTATACCATTCTGTTCGTAAAGGTAACACGTTGCATCATATAGCTAAACATCATAGGACGACGGTTGTTATATTAATTTCATTGAACCCACACATTAGGAACCCTCATATGATTCATCCTGGTCAAAAAATAAGAGTTCGTTAGTAAAATATGACCTATATTATATAAACTTCATTCACTGTCCAATAAAGTCCTGGGTCAAGTTTGAGTTATGGGTCTGTAATAGTTCTTATACAATATTTATCATTGAGAAAGGCTCTAGCGTGATTTAAAATATACCCTATAGGGTGCATTTTAGTCGAAGCTGGGGCCTTATTGCCTTTTTAAATACGACTCAGAGGTAAAGGGAGGGCTGCGTTAACATCCCTCCCTTTACCTTAAATAACTATATGAGTGGAATTATTAATACCATCTTCTGCGAGCATAAGGATAAGCATAGGGGTACGGATAAGGGTAAGGATAAGGGTAAGGATAAGGGTAAGGGTAAGGCGCGGGGTAATAGCGAGGCGATGCAATAGTCCCTAGGCCAAATCCTAGAGCTAACGGAAGAAACCCAAAACCAAACATGAGAGCAACTCCTTTATCATAAATTCTATTTTTTTATTGTTGCGGATTATATACCATAATATGGAATAACATGCATGTCTTGTGCATGGAACACGCTTCCCATTTTATTAGAATATAAACTAGGCGTAGGTAGTATCAAACCAGCGAGTTAATAAAATTTCCATTATCAATTTGTAATTAGGAAGATTATAAGATGTTCTGGAAATTGAACTGTTCGGTCTCGGAAATATTATCGACCTGGAGTTTCAGCGCCGACACTTCCCCCAGAGACAACGAAATATCGCGGGTTTCAATATATTTATCTAAACGGTTCATGCTCATAGCGATGTCGTCGATCACTTGATGATCGAGGAGGACAGTCCACCAGGTTTTGTTTTTTTCTAAATTTTGCAGGGCAGTCCCCAATTCATTTTGAGCTGCCTCCCATTTCTGGGCGGAGATAGATTGCTCGACAGCCTCAATCTCAGTCCCCATAGTTTGAGCTGTTGTCTCAAGATACTTAGATGCTGTCAATGAACCGCCTAATAATAGAATGACAAGGACGATAATGGTTGGAACGGTGCGCAATGGGGGTCACCTCACTTTCTCTAGTTTACTATATTTATTTAATTAGCTTTGCTTAGATGACTTTGTTTAGATTTGATTTGCTTTGCTTTGCTTGCACGTAAAGTATCCCATAGCAATCAAGACTTGCGATGAGGACATGGTCTATCTTATCGATTGATTGCTTCTTGAGTTCGCCGGTTAACCAGTTAAGGTCTTTCTTACTTTCCTTGAGGTTGTTATGCTTAAGTTGTCCATCCATGATCAGAGCAAGCGGTAATGCTTCGTATTCTATTGATGTCTGTACATAGTGAGGAATACTTGGTGGTCGTTTTGGAGTTTTTTTGAAAACGCTTAATTGTCCGTTGGTTTCCAGAACAGCAAACTCTACATCCGCGATATTAGGGACATCTTTAATACGCAGTTCCTCTAGCAAGTCGGTTAAATTATAACGATTATTTTTCAATTGTTCTTCTGAAATTTTTCCGTGATGGATGAGAATACTCGGTGTACCACAAATGAGTTCCCTTGCTTTTTCGCTTTTTAACGAAATCCAGGCCAACACTAAATTTGTGAGTAGGAGAACAAGGATGGGTATGATGCCACTGAGAAGCGGAATTCCAGCATTTTGACTGGGAATGGCCGCAAGCTCGGAAATCATGATGATAACGACAAGCTCAAAAGGCTGCAACTGACCGATTTCCCTTTTTCCCATTAGGCGAAGGGCAATGATGACCAGTGCATATACAATGAAGGTTCTGAGCACAACAATGATCATATACCTTCTCCTTTCTTGACCGCTTAGGGTTGTTTTTAGTGAAGTTATCATACCCGGTATTTATGAGAGTTATGCCCCTGTAATTTGGTAAATCACCGATCTAAGCGCTATAATGGTTGTTAACAGATAGGTGGTCGAAAAAGGGCTTTGTAGTGGGGCCTATAAAAACTACCCCAATTTGATTAAGACTAATAAGTCTGTTATAATTGACAAGTGAATTTGTTATATTCGATCGGTAAAGGATGTACATGAAATGTTGACTCGGAAAAGGGGGAGCGAAATGTTCGCCCTTTAGGTATATTTTAGGTTGTTATGCCGAATCAACATGGAATTATGGAGATGTATACGGCTTAAGTAGGGGTTTGTAGTCTTAATAATAGGTAAGACTATCGATGAATCCCACTGCCTTGCACATAGAATAAATAGTGATTTAAGGGGGAGAATATATGTCAGTCTCAGTAGAAAATTTAGAAAAAAATATTGTAGCTTTAGAAGTGACCGTGGATGCAGAAAAATTCGTACTAGCGGTGAATCAAGCAGCCAAAACTTTGGCTAAAAAGGTGAATGTCCCTGGGTTCCGTAAAGGGAAGGCGCCGCGCCAGATGGTTGAACTTCATGTGGGCAAGGAAGCTCTTTACGACGAAGCGTTGGATCATTTGATTGGACCAGCTTATGCTGAAGCAGTGGTAGAAAGCGGTATTAATCCGGTGGACCGACCCGCAGTTGACCTTGTACAGATCGAAGAAGGAAAAGACCTGATCTTCAAAGCAAAAGTAACCGTTAAGCCTGAAGTTGAACTGGGTGAATATGTGGGACTACATATTGAACAAGATGCAGCGACCGTAACGGATGAGAAATTGCTTGAAGAACTCAAAAGTCAACAGCAACAACACGCCCGTCTTGTGACCCTTGAAGAAGGAACCGTTCAAAACGACGATACGGTGACCGTGGACTTCGAAGGATTTACTGGCGATGTCGCTTTCACTGGAGGAAAAGCAGAGAATTATGAACTAGCCATTGGATCTGGTACCTTCATCCCTGGTTTCGAAGAAGGTTTAATTGGGACTGAAATAGGACAACATGTTGATGTCAACGTTACCTTCCCTGTTGAATATCATAGTGAAGAGCTGGCAGGAAAAGAGGCAGTGTTTAAGACGAGCATTAAAAAGATCCAACGCAAAGAATTATCGCTGCTAGACGATGAATTTGCAAAAGATGTTAGTGAATTTGAGACACTTGATGAATTGAAAGCAGACTTGCGGAATAAATTATTAATGCAGGGTGAAAGCCAAGCTAAAGAGAATCACCTTAAAGCGATCACTTCTAAAGTAGTAGACAATGCCAGCGTTGAAATTCCTGAAGTCATGTTTACCGAACGCATCAAAGCGATGGTAGAGGATTTAAAGCGTAACCTATCTCAGCAAGGCATGACAATTGAGCAGTACTACGAGTTTTCCGGTACGACAGAAGAAGTTATGCTGGAGCGCCTGCGTCCTCAAGCAGCGGAAGGTGTCAAAACAGATTTAGTTTTAGAAGCAATTGGTAAGGCAGAAGGAATTCAGGTCACTGAAGACGAAGTAGATGAAGAGATCCAGAAACTGGGTGAGCGTCATAAACAAGACGCCAAGAAACTTAAGCAATCCCTCATTGAGCGTGGGGAAATGGAGTACTATAAACAAAGTTTGATCAGTGAAAAGGCGGTCAGCTTTTTAGTAGAACAAAACTCTTAATAAACCTGCGCGAGGGAAATTCTAAGGTATAGAGGTGAGAGGATGGCAAAGTACACCGACGACAAAAACCAACTAAAATGTTCGTTTTGCGGTAAAACTCAGGAGCAAGTCAAGAAATTGGTTGCAGGTCCAGGGGTTTACATTTGTGATGAATGCATAGAACTCTGCAATGAGATTGTAGAGGAAGAGCTGACTGACGATTTGGGCGTTGAAATTGGAGAAATACTGAAGCCAAAGGAAATTCGGGCGACGATTGATCAATATGTAATTGGTCAAGAGCAAGCCAAGAAAGCACTTTCAGTGGCAGTTTACAACCATTATAAACGTATTAATCTAGGTATGAAAATTGATGATGTTGAATTGCAAAAGTCAAACATCATTATGCTAGGACCCACTGGTTCAGGAAAGACTTTGCTTGCCTCGACGCTAGCTAAAGTCCTTAATGTTCCCTTTGCAATAGCAGATGCCACGTCACTTACAGAAGCAGGGTACGTAGGTGAGGATGTAGAGAATATTCTCCTCAAGTTAATTCAAGCCGCTGATTATGATGTGGAAAAAGCTGAAAAGGGCATTATTTACATCGATGAAATCGATAAGATTGCCCGTAAGTCTGAAAACCCCTCCATTACTCGAGATGTTTCTGGGGAAGGCGTTCAACAGGCCTTACTGAAAATTCTGGAAGGAACGGTTGCCAGCGTGCCCCCACAAGGTGGACGCAAACATCCGCACCAAGAATTCATTCAGTTGGATACCACGAATATTCTCTTTATTGTCGGCGGAGCGTTTGACGGTATCGAGAAAATTATCCAGACCCGATCCGGAGAAAAAACCATGGGCTTTGGAGCAAAAATACAAAATAAAACTGAGTCCAATGCCGGTGAAGTATTGAAAGATATTTTACCTTCAGACCTCCAGAAATTCGGGCTAATCCCCGAGTTTGTAGGACGTTTACCGGTGATCGTAACGCTTGAGGCGTTGGATGAATCGGCTTTAGTTCGCATCTTGACAGAACCCAAGAATGCCCTAGTTAAGCAATATCAAAAACTGATGGAGCTTGACGGTGTCACCTTGGAATTCAAAGACGCGGCACTTGAAGCGATCGCCACAGAAGCGATTCGCCGCAACACAGGCGCACGGGGCCTAAGGGCTATTGTCGAGGATATCATGCTCAATGTGATGTATGACTTGCCTTCTCGCAACGATGTCACGAAATGCGTAGTCACCCCGGACGTGGTCTCGAAGAAAGAAGAACCTCTTCTCGTCGTTGCTGATAAACTTAAAAAAGGCAAGAAAGAAGAATCCGCCTAAGAAAGTTTCTTCAAAGGGAGTTTAACGCCCTTTGAAGTTTAATGAATCGAACAAAGAGAAACACTAGGTTAGCTGTTTAACAGCGAATCTAGTGTTATTTTTTTCCCATTTTGTGGCAATACTAATACTGTTACCAGTAAGATTGCTCAGGATAGGGGAGGAAAAGAGGATATGATTGGATTCAGCGGTTTAGCTATGGTTGCTCAGTTGGTGTTCACCGTCGTTATAGGTCTTTATTTTTGGGGGATGCTCAAGTCCCAAAGGGGCAACAAAACCTTAGTTGAACGAGAGTCCCGTAAGGAACTTGAAAAATTACAAACCATGCGCAAGATTGCGTTAACAACGCCATTGTCGGAAAAAACTCGTCCCACTAATTTTGAGGAAATTATAGGGCAAAAAGAGGGAATCAAAGCCTTGCGAGCTGCGTTATGTGGCCCGAACCCCCAGCATGTTCTGATTTATGGAGCGCCCGGTGTCGGTAAGACGGCAGCCGCCCGCTTAATCTTAGAAGAAGCCAAGAAGAATTCACTCTCACCCTTTAAACAAAGCGCCCATTTCACAGAAATAGACGGAGCCACCGCACGGTTTGATGAGCGAGGGATCGCAGATCCGTTAATCGGTTCGGTCCATGACCCAATTTACCAAGGCGCTGGAGCCATGGGGTTGGCGGGAATTCCTCAACCGAAACAAGGCGCGGTCACGAAGGCGCACGGCGGAATTTTATTTATCGATGAAATTGGAGAACTTCATCCAATTCAAATTAACAAGCTTTTAAAAGTTCTAGAGGATCGCAAAGTGACCATGGAAAGTGCCTACTATAGCTCCGAAGACCCCAATATCCCACAACATATTCACGATATATTTCGAAATGGCCTTCCAGCTGATTTCCGTCTCGTAGGGGCAACGACTCGAAGTCCAGAACAAATTCCTCCCGCCATTCGTTCGCGGTGCCTGGAGGTTTATTTTCGAGGTCTGCTACCAGATGAAGTCGCAGAAATCGGTCGTGTAGCAGCAGCAAAGATGGGGATGCCCATTACCCCTGCAGCCATCGATGTCATTAAACAATATGCCGCTAATGGACGTGAAGCGGTCAATATGGTTCAGCTAGCGGCTGGGGTCGCTTTAACCGATCAATTACCCGAGATTGATGTGAAAATAGTGGAATGGGTTGTCACAACGGGGCAATATTCCCCTCGACCGGATAGAAAAGTGCCCCTGGAGGCCAGTGTTGGAGCGGTCAACGGGTTGGCTGTTTACGGGCCCAATATGGGGGTGCTTCTGGAGCTTGAAGTCACGGCACTGCCGGTTGCTCCTGGCACAGGCGTCCTCATGGTAACCGGAATCGTCGAGGAAGAAGAACAAGGCAGTGAAGGAAAGAAAACTCGGCGTAAGAGCATGGCACGCAGTTCCGTGGAGAATGTCCTAACTGTTTTAAAGCGTCAAATAAAAATTGAACCTCGGAATTATGACATTCACGTGAACTTTCCGGGCGGCGGTCCCATCGATGGACCCTCCGCGGGGATTGCCATCGCGACGGCGACTATTTCAGCCATTCGTCAACAAAAGGTGGATAACTTTCTAGCAATGACCGGGGAACTATCGATCCGAGGACGCGTGAAACCCATCGGAGGAGTCGCCGCCAAGATCGAAGCTGCAAAACAAGCTGGTTGCAAGCGGGTTCTGATTCCTAAGGAAAACTGGCAGGAACGCTTTGCCGAATATAGCAAAGACATCGAAATTATTCCAGTGGAAGAGATTGCCCAAGTGTTAGAATTGGCCATAATATCAGCCATAAATTTGGATAAAATTGAAATTCAACCGCCTCTTGAAGAAATCTTGAACAGCATGGATTTTGTCGTCAATAAAGCGGCAACCAACGTCTTCGTGAATTTGCCTGAACAGGGTGAAACATGTTAGAATAGTTCAAGAATAAGTTTGGCACACTATATTTAGTGTGCCTTTTTACTATACCAATATAGGACCAAACACGCATGAAAATCGGCCATTACGGTCAGATAATTATAATAGGGGGCATATTTAATGAGTGAAGGACGCGAATTGCCATTACTCCCGCTACGTGGGATTTTAGTGTTTCCGTATATGGTTATTCACCTGGATGTCGGTAGGGAACGTTCGATGGCTGCCATTGAGGAGGCCATGCTGGGCGATCGAATTATTTTATTAGCTTCTCAGAAAGAGACAGAGATTGATGCACCGACTGCGGAAGATCTCTACGAAATGGGTACAGTCGCTGAAATAAAGCAACTCTTGAAACTTCCGGGCGGGACCATGCGTGTCTTGGTCGAAGGAATTTCACGCGGACGGGTCCTTGAATTCTTGGAGGAAGAAAAGTACTTCAAGGTGCGGGTTGAGGAACTCCCTGTGGAAAAGATACCACGCACACCGGAAATTGATACCTTAATTCGAGGTATGACGCATCAGTTTGAGGAATATGCCAAACTTGGCAAACGGGTTCCTGTAGAAACCTTGGGAACCGTTTTAGCAGTTGATGATCCGGGACAATTGGCAGACATCGTCGCATCACACCTGAACTTAAAAGTACCCGATAAGCAAACCATCTTGGAAGCCGTGGCAGTGGAACTTCGTCTAGAACGCTTAACGGAACTCATCATGCGGGAAATCGAGATCTTAGAACTGGAACGACGCATTGGTCAAAGAGTGCGTAAACAAATGGATAAAGCGCAAAAGGAATACTATTTGCGGGAACAGATGAAGGCGATCCAAAAAGAACTGGGAGATAAGGATGAGCGGATCGTAGAGTCCGAGGAATTAATGGAGAAACTTGCCAAAGCAAAGTGCCCCAAGGAAGTCGAGAAAAAGGCGATCAAAGAAATTGAACGCTTAGAAAAAATGCCCCCTTCTTCAGCGGAAGGCACGGTAGTTCGCACGTATTTGGACTGGCTCCTGACTGTTCCTTGGACGAAAACCTCCAAAGATAAAATCGATCTACAAAAGGCCGAGGACATTTTAAATGAGGACCACTACGGATTAGAAAAAATTAAAGAACGAATTCTGGAGTTTTTGGCCATCCGTAAATTGACCCCCAAAATGAAAAGCCCCATTCTATGTTTAGTCGGTCCACCTGGGGTTGGCAAGACGTCTTTAGCAAAATCAATTACTAGGGCCTTGAATCGTAAATTCGTGCGCATGTCCTTAGGCGGGCTGCGTGATGAAGCTGAAATCAGAGGCCACCGCCGAACCTACATTGGGGCATTACCAGGCAGGATCATTCAGGGTGTTAGAACAGCAGGAACCCGTAATTCAGTGTTTCTGTTAGATGAGATTGATAAGATGACGTCGGATTTTCGTGGCGACCCAGCCTCAGCACTTTTAGAGGTTTTGGATCCCGAGCAAAATAGTACCTTCACGGATCATTACTTGGAACTCCCCTTTGATTTATCTCAAACTCTTTTTGTACTAACCGCCAATACCTTGCACACCATTCCTCGTCCGCTCCTAGACCGGATGGAGATTATTACCCTGAGTGGCTATACAGAAGAGGAAAAGGTGAATATCGCTTTGCGTTACCTGGTCCCTAAGCAGATGGAAGCGCATGGACTGACTGCGGATATACTAACCCTCGATGAGGAAGTCCTGCTCAAGCTGGTTCAAGGATACACTCGGGAGTCTGGAGTGCGCGGGATGGAGCGACAAATCGCTAATCTATGCCGAAAAGTTGCCCTTCGTTGGGTGAAGAAAGACTGGGAACCCCATAAGCTGACGTTGGAAGATCTTGAGTTAGCGCTAGGTGCACCTCGCTATCATTTCCAAGTAGCGGCGAAGGCTCCTGAAATCGGGGCAGTCACGGGTCTAGCCTTCACTGAAGTGGGTGGAGTAGTACTCACCGTAGAAGTAACGCCTTTGCCGGGAAAAGGGAAATTAACGTTAACCGGTCAACTCGGGGATGTTATGAAGGAGTCAGCACAGGCAGCTTGGACTTTTGTACGGGCACATGCGCTTAGCTTGGGGATTGAAGAGGACTTTTATGATCGAACAGATCTTCACATCCACGTTCCAGAAGGCGCTACGCCCAAAGACGGTCCTTCAGCAGGCGTTACGATGGCGACCGCGATAGCCTCCGCTTTAGCGAAACGTTCCGTACGTTCAGATCTAGCCATGACGGGTGAAATCACTTTGCGCGGCAACGTTTTACCCATCGGTGGGGTGAAGGAAAAAGTTTTAGCCGCTCATAGGGCAGGTATCAAAGTTGTGATACTGCCTGAGGAAAACCGCAAGGACCTGGAAGAAGATGTCCCAGATAAAGTTCGTAAATTGATGGAATTCCATTTTGTAAGTCGCGTTGAAGAGGTACTGAAACTTGCGCTCTTGCCCTTGGCTAATTCAGATAAAGCCCAGGAGGATGCCCCGAGGCACTCCTTATATGGCGCAAAAGGGATTTCCAACGAAGGAAGGGCTGAGGATAGTCCGGTCGTGTCCTAACACCTTTGTTGCAGGCAAGAGGGTTCGCGAGACACTTGTTGGTCCGAGAGACACTTGTTCAGCCATGGGAGGGTCCGCGAGACACTTGCTCAACCATGCGATCGTCGTGACAAACTAGGGCTTTAACCCGTGATGCATGAGAGAAGGATACCCGGCCAATTCGACATCCTTGTCTCAGGGCCGGCGGGAAACGTCCTGTTTCCCGTCCTTCGGATGAAAGCGGGTTAAAGCCGAGTTTGGCTACGACGACCGCAGAGGCCTCCCGCCGTGTGATCGCGGACCCTCCTGGGTCAGGAACGAAGGCATGCATGGATGATTGTTTTGTCTCACGGTCTCTTGTTAAAGAGACTATTGGGCGCTACATAAAAGCTTGCGTTAAAGTGGACAAAGATTGAAGTCGAGGACGGGACTCTTCTCGCAGTACGACAGTAAAGGGTTTATCACCATATGATCGCGGACCTTCCTGATAGGTGCCGCGATCCATTAGCACGGTCCTATCCCGGGACGCAGTGCCACACGGCGCGACGTCTTTACGTAAGCAGAATAGCAAACTCCACGAAAGCGACCGACCCAAAATAAGGGGCAGTGCACAGGACGTGCACTGCCGCCATTGAGCCAAGGATGGCGAATTTGGCGGGTACCCCGCTCCGAATAGAACGAGCTTGAGCGGCATGTCCAACGCGCAGAATGAGAGCGCTGTCCATGGATGGACGAGTGTCCCTGTAGCCAAGGATGGCGAGAAGGGACTGTCGCCCAAGTCCCAGAAAGAAGGTTTCAAATCTTGATAGTTATTCGTAAGGCAGAATATGTGGCTTCTGCGGTAAAATATGAACAGTATCCTGTTGGAGGTTTGCCAGAGATTGCTATGGCTGGCCGGTCCAATGTGGGTAAGTCGTCTCTGATTAATAGTTTTTTAGGGCGAAAAAACTTAGCGAGAACGGGTAATACTCCTGGAAAAACACAAACGCTTAATTTTTACGGAGTCAATGATCAGTGGTTCCTGGTGGATTTACCGGGTTATGGCTATGCTAAAGTGGCTAAAGCGGTCAATGCTCAGTGGGGCCCCATGATGGAAGCGTATCTTAAAAAGCGAGAGCCGTTGCGGGCTGTGATTCAAATCGTCGATATCCGTCATGCACCCAGTATGGAAGATATTGAAATGCAGCAGTGGCTGCGCAAAATGCAGGTTCCAACCATGGTCGTAGCGACGAAAGTTGATAAAGTCGCACGAGGACAGTGGCAGAAGCACTTGAGTGTGATTGCCAAGGCCTTAGATATTTCTGATGTGTCAATGATTCTCCCTTTTTCCTCACAGACGGGGGTTGGAAGTAAAGAGCTAAATGAATCGCTTGAAGAGATATTAGGATTAGGCGAGGAAGCCGCACAATAGTGTGACCTCACCCGAGGGCCAATATAATTCAGTAATAATAAATAAATGAATACATTAATTAAAAGATAATAGCCCAATCACTTGATGCTGAAAAATCATATGATTGGGCTATTTAGCACCCCTCTTCAAGCAAAATCAAAATAAGAGCGAGGACGGAATAAAATCCTACCTCGCTCTTATTCTAACCTCACGTTTCCTATTCTTTGATCTGAGCCTTACGGATGAGTAGATAATTAAACCCACAGATTATCACGGTTAACAGCAACATGTTGAGCGAACCAACATATGGATTGGGAATGGCACCAGAGAATCCCATGGCTCTCACAATAAATTTGAGTATAGACTCGAACAGTCTTCCATCTGTGTATTGGTTTAAGATGATCAGTAGACCCGAAAGTATAAAAGGCGCAGAGGAAATTGCATAAGCCATTCGTTTGCTACTTCGATAATAAACCATATTTATAAACCAACCAAGGACTAAAAGAAGGGAGAATACACCGAGGAACCAAACAACCGTACCCATAGTGCTGTTATCCTTATAAAGTAAGGTGTACAACACCACAATCTGTATATGCATCTTCCTTATGAACGAAAGTAGCAGTGTAGTCGCCACTGCCCAAGCAGCAGCTATAATTGCCATAGAGAAAATATTAGCCCAAAATAAGCTCCTTCGTGACACTGCATTCGCCAACATGAATTTAAAACTAGGTGAGAAAGACAATAATCCGAAAATGAATATCCATATAAAGACGACTAAGTCACTACTTCCGGCAGATATACCAGAGCCGGGAAATATATAGGTGACAGTGACTGATATCAAGATATTTAAAGCGATGATTGAAAGACATACCAAGCTTTGAGTTTTAAACTTCATCAACTGATATTTTGTAGCACCAAAAATATTACCCATGGTTTCAAACCTCCTTTAAGAATTGGTTAGATCGATAATTAATTCTTGTAGCTTTACCGGGCATATCTCAAGACCGAATTCCTTAATGACCGCTTGATCGTTGCTATCACGAGTTTGATAAAGGGTGGTCGTTTTAAAGCTACCGATGGTTTCCTCCCGAATAATATTTTTACCCTTCGCGTACTTATCAACGTTTGTGCAGTCGCCCGATACGGTATATCCCCATTGCAAAACTTTTTCCACTGGCTGGGCGAGCACTATTTCACCCTCTTTGAGAATAATGATCTCTTCCAAAATGCTGGAGATTTCTTCAATTAAGTGCGTGGATATGACGATCGTTTTCGGTTGCTCACTGTAATTGGCAATGAGTTCGCGGTAAAAGAGCTCTCGGTTGTTTGCATCAAGCCCTAAGACTGGCTCATCAAATAAAATCACCGCTACACCTGAAGCTAGACCAAGTATTAATTTTAGAATAGAACTATAGCCGGTTGAAAGATCTTTAATTTTTTTATGGGTATCAAGTTTAAACTTAACAGCCAGCTCTTCAGCATATTTCAGATTAAAGTTAGGATAAAACGCCTTTGTCCATTTAATTGCGTCCTTCACTTTCATAGCCACTGGATAGATGTTCTTTTCACCCATACAGAAAATTTTAACCTGAGCATGATCATTTTCCACCGCAGTCTCACCATCAATCAAGACGTCACCAGAACTTGCGAAAAGTTTGTTCGTTATAATGTTTAATAGCGTCGTTTTCCCAGAGCCGTTTCTACCCAGCAGCCCATAAATTTTATTGGGCTCAAGCGTTACAGAGACATTTTTCAGGGCAACTGTTTTACTGAAAGATTTAGATACATTGAGGATCTCAATCGTGCTCATCTTGGGCACCCCTTTCTATTAAGGCAATAATTTCAGCTTTGGTAATGTTCAAATTTTGAGCTTCCTTTAAAAGCGATAGTATATAACTTTCATAGAAAGAGTTCTTCCGCTTTGCCACTATTTTTTCTCTGGCGCCTGTGTTAACAAACATGCCAATGCCACGTTTTTTATAGATGATGCCTTCGTCCACCAGCAGATTTACGCCTCGGTTGGCGGTCGCTGGATTTATTTTAAACGTAATGGCAACCTCTGTGGTAGAGGGGATTTGCGTCTCTTCCTCAAAGATTCCTTTGAGTATATTATCTTCAAGTTGTTCGGAGAATTGAAGGAAAAGGGGCTTTTCACCCTTCAACGTTAACTGCACTTCATCACCGCCTTTACTCGTAATGTTCATAGGTGAATTACTGAATGATTCATTCTGTTGGTTGGTTATCTGGTTAGTCGCTCATTGGGTTAGTTGCTTATTCGGTTAGTTACTTATGCAACTAACTATAAGCTAAAAAAAATTACATGTCAATGCTTACTGGTCCAAAAACTACAGCAGGTTATTCGCTCACCCCTGGAGGGAGATTGGAAATAATAAAAATTTCATAACTTTAAATCCGGTTTTTTCCAAGACACCATGAATTGAGCGTTGAAAACACAAGTTCGTTCTAGATTTATCCCATGCTCGTATATTTAAATAACCAGATGAATACTCAGAGAAAGATATGTGACAAGAGGGAGAGGAAAACTTGAGCGATATAGCAATGCTGGTGGTGAGTTTAGGGGTCATTTTAATCGGAGCGGAAGCGTTTACCAATGGGATTGAGTGGTTAGGGAAAAGGTTAAAGCTCGGAGACGGAGCCGTTGGGAGTATTCTTGCAGCCGTTGGCACGGCCTTGCCGGAAACCATGATCCCCATTATAGCGATCTTTGGCATCGGGAAGGAAACACAAGGCGCAGAGATAGGCATTGGAGCTATTCTTGGTGCACCCTTTATGTTAGCGACACTTGCTTTCTTTATTACGGGGCTTGCAGCACTATTTTTTCGTCGCAATAATCGCCCGTTGTTCTTGGACACCAAAGTCGTCCATCGGGATTTGAAGTTTTTCCTAATCGTCTATACTATGGCAATATTTGCATCCTTTTTGCCCACTCAAGAACTCAAGAATGGTGTGGCTTGGGCCTTAGTAGCGGCCTATGCATTGTACGTTATCCTGATATTGCGGGACAGCAAGGATTCGTGTCAACACGAAAAACTACCACCGCTCTACCTAGCAAGGCAGAGCCACGAGCCGTCTTTGGTTAAAATTATTGGACAAATAACAATAGCCTTAATCGCCATTGTCGTTGGTGCAAATTTATTTGTGAGTGCTGTACAGCCCATCGCCATAGCGTTTGGTATTCCTGTGTTTGTGCTGTCTCTAATTATTACACCAATTGCCACAGAGCTGCCAGAGAAGTTTAATAGCGTTATTTGGATTAGTCGAGGTAAAGACACGTTAGCCATGGGTAACCTGACGGGAGCCATGGTGTTCCAAAGTTCTATCATTACGGCGATTGGGATAGCACTTACGCCGTGGGAGCTGGATACCTTGGCACTGACCAGCGCAGTCCTTGCTTTAGGTGCTGCCTTAATCCCTTACATGTCCTTGCGTCGCACAGGCGAGATTCGCCCAACAACCCTCTTAATTGGCGGCGTCTTCTACTTCCTATTCATGGTAACAGTTTATCGAACTCTGATCCTTTAAACTCGGCAATGAGCATGCCAGTTAAGACGAGACCTGCACCTAGTAGACCTCTAGGGGTTAAAATCTCACCCGCAAAGAAAAAGGCGGAGAACGCAGCAAAAACGGGTTCCATAGTGAAGATCAGCGCAGTATGGGTGGGGCTTGTGAACTGTTGCATTTTGCTTTGAATATAGAAAGCCATTGAAGTTGCAGGAATAGCGGTGACGAGTAAGGCGACCCAGACATTGGTACTAAAGTTCATGATAGGTTGAGGTAAAAATAGTGAGGAAATACCGCTTAAAACACTGACCGTTAAAATTTGCACGCTCGCTAATACAGTAGCATTACTATGAGGGGCATACCGCCCAACGAAGTAAATATGTAAGGCAAAGCTTAGGGCGCAGATCAGTACCATAAGGTCACCTTTGTTAAGGTGTAATCGATCCCCTAAAGTGAGGAACCCAAGGCCTACAAGAGCGCAAAGAACACCCGCGATTAAGCCGGGTCTTGGTAGCCTTCGTGTGGTTATGGCGACTAAAACTGGAACAAAAACAACGGAGAGTCCGGTGATGAAACCAGCGTTGGAAGAGGTTGTATATTGGAGGCCGACGGTTTGCCAAGCGTAACCAGAGAATAGAAACACCCCTAAGGCCATTCCTTTGAGAAGAGCTATTTTGGAGATATGGGCCTTTTGGAAGTAGAGCAAAGGCAACAAACTGAGGAAGGCAAGGGCGAAGCGTATAGCTAGGAAGGGAAGCGGTGGCAGATCTTCAATAGCCCATTTTACAACGACAAAGGTTGAACCCCAAACGAGGGCAACCAGGAGTAATGAAAAATCAGCCCAATGACTGCGGTTTAGTTTCAACGAGCTCACTCCTATTATTAAATCTCACATTAGTAATTAGATATTTCAAAGGTATGTAAATAAAAAGTAAGACCGTTGCATGGTTACGCAACGGTCTTACTAAGTTATACAGAGGTTAAAGCATCGATCACGCAGTCTCTAGTATAACGGAATAAATCCCAACTGAAAAGATATTTTTATCAACCTTTTCCTCCATCATGGGGACCTGGATAGATTGGCAGAACTTCCGGAGCCTCTACTGGGCTAAAGATCGGTGGTGGGGAACAGGGTGGCAGAATTGGGCAAGGCGGGCATTCGCCACAGTATTGCGCCTTCGCTTCACAGAAAAGATGATAGTGGCGTTCTTCATCACAAGCAATTTCCATCAAAATGGCTTGAATTTCTGGAATCTGAATTTTTTCAGCGAGTTCCAGATACTTTTGGTGATCTCGATACTCGTCAGCAACGTTCATGTCAAGAATACAACAAAGGTCACTGGTGTAATCGACAAAACGTGATCTCCAATCAACCCATTTTCCATTCTTCAAGCAGCCGTATTTAGGGTCGGCACCCAAATGGCGTAGACACACGGCTAGTTTTTCCAGATGCCTTATTTCATCATAAGCAATGGGCCTTAACAAAGCATCAAACTCTGGTCGATCTAAAATAACCGCCTGGTAGAGGTAGGTAGTAGCGCCTGTTAATTCCGATTCTTTACCTGCATAGGCTTCGTAAAGCCACATGGCATATGTAAAGTTCGGTTCGCAAAGTTTCTCCATGTGCCCCATATGATCCATTTCTTCACATTCGAATTCAGGTCCAGGTCCACAAGAAGCTTCGACTGGGAGTAGGAGTACCTGACCGACTTCTATGCGATCTGGATGTTTGAGCTGATTGATTTGGATGATTTCTGCCATTTCGACGTTGCAAGCCTTAGCAATTTTGTAAATTGTATCGCCCGAGAGAACAACATATTTTTTGTAATCCATTAAGACTCCTCCTTATCATGCGCTATGCTACACACTATTCACGAAACAGGCGAGATGATAATGGATAATAATGGGGAATAAATAGGCATGTATTGGACAGGTTCCACGTATTTATGGTACGAGGAGAGATAAAAGACTCTGGCAGTTATAAATGAAGAAGGGGGTTGGAAGAAATGGGCTCATCCATCTTAAAGGGAATTACCACGGCCTTGTTAGTCACGGTATTGACCCTTTTTGCAGGAATAGTATGGGTTGTTATGCATCTTGGGGGTCTGACAATATCCCAATTGCTAGATATTGGGTTGTTAGCAAGTTGTCTTATTGGCGGATATCGGGCGGCAAAAGATAGTGGAGAGTGGTTATTAGGTGGGATCGTTGGAGCAGGTTACGTTACCCTGGGGACGCTGTTACTCACGTTTTTTTTACCCGTCCACGCCTGGGGATTTATCCAAGTTCTAATTGAAGGCGCTGTGATCGGTTCCTTGGCAGGTGCGGTCGGGGCAGGAGGATCGATCGGTTCGCTAAAGGGCGCGTGGTCAGGAAATAGATCACGTGTTACACCTAATTATGCGGGTTATGAAACAAATGATCGCGATAGTAGTCAACAGGATTGGAATCAACCAGAGGCACGAAATGATTGGAGAGAGACATCAAGTACTAAAGGCAGTCCAAGAGACGAAGAGAGTGAAGAGGTTCAGTGGTCTTGGGATATGGAAGATGTAGAGGAACCTAAGGATTGGAAAGAGGCAACA
This sequence comes from Desulfosporosinus sp., assembly GCA_035648035.1. Taxonomy (GTDB): domain Bacteria; phylum Bacillota; class Desulfitobacteriia; order Desulfitobacteriales; family Desulfitobacteriaceae; genus Desulfosporosinus. Next base: position 65,115 of record DASRMG010000240.1, read on the forward strand.
ATCACCAAAGCAATTGAGAGAAGTGAGAAGGAGCCCGAGGTAGAATGGCCTTGGGACAAGAAACAAGAGGAACCCAGGGATTGGAAAGAGGCTCCAACAGAGCGGATTAAAAGTGTAGAAAAGAACTCGGTGATTAAGTGGCCTTGGAACAGAGAAAAAAAAGAATTAGCCGAGTCAGAACCTAAGTGTGTGGAACCTAGGTATGTGGAACCTAAGTATGTGGAACCGTTGAGAATCAGTGCAAGTGCAAGTAAGGATAAAGTGAGTGGGGATATGCCGTGGTGGGAACAATAGGGGGACTTGCATGACACCGCTCTCCCTCCTACGACTCAGAGCAAACTAGCCATATAAGCTCTTGTCCTGGGTAGCGGGGTTCCCGGCCAACGCGACGTCCTTGTCGCATGGCCGGCAGCTCACGTCCCTGTTCACTGCCCCGTTTCTGGGTCGCTTACATGGAGTTTGCTAGGCTGCTTACGTAGAGACGTCGTGCTTGTGTCACGCAAGTCCCTGGCTTGGAACGGGGAACAGAACGAGAGCGCTGTCATGGATGGACGAGTGTCCCAGTAGCCAAGACTTGAAACACGATGTTTATGATTAGAGCGCCACCAAGGATGGTAAGTCGCCATGATGCCGAGAAGGGACCTTCGCCGTGTGAAAGTGCTCTTGAGTCAAGTTTGATACACTGCTTGATCAAAGGAATTCTCTTTTGTAAGCGCGAAGTTCCCGGCATAGAAGTTGCATGAAGATATGATCAAAATATAGGAGGCAGCCTCAAATTAAAAGTTTGAGGTTGCCTCCTTAAGATATTAATATAAGCTCGAATTTTGGGGAGCTCTGCTACTTTAGCAGGAAATAAAGCCGGTAGAAACAGTTATGTATGAAGTTCAGTTCATGGATACCAATCCAGGAATCAGTTTCTTGCTTATTTATGTTAATGCAACAACCGGAGATATTGTTGGCGGTAAGTATACCTCTGATTAACGACATAATCATTTGATTTCAATTGTGCCTGTGCCTCAACACATTTTTATCCGTTGATATTGAGAATGTATCAACATACTGATATAATATGCATATAATTAAGTGAGAGGTGGTGCATATTATGCCGTCAATTAGACCTAGTTCAGACCTAAGAAATAAATATAACGAGGTATCTGAATTTTGCCATAAGAACTCCGAACCTGTATATATCACTAAAAACGGAAAAGGTGACTTAGCGGTCATGAGTATTGAAACCTTTGAGCGGATCATCGGTAAGTTTGAACTTTATGAACTTCTAAATAAAGGTATCAATGATGTTAGAAATAACAGAGTTTTATCTGCTGAGGATGTATTTAAACAAGTCGAGGGTGCTATTAGCGAATGAAAGAATACAGCGTTTTGATGACACATACTGCGACGGAGGATTTGAAGAACATCGCATCCTACCTTGCTAACCAACGCTGCGAACCATCTGTTGCTAAGAAGCTTGTAGCAAATATCAAAGAAGCAGTGATGAGCCTTCAACAAATGCCAACCAGACATTCGTTGCTGAGTGATGCAAATCTTGCAACTCAAGGGATAAGAAAAATATTGGTTGATAACTATATTGTATTCTACGTTGTTACCGAGAAGGATCATGTAGTGACAATTGTTGGAATTCTTCATAGCAGAAGAGAATGGGTTAATTTGCTCTAGTGATTCAAATTAACGTCATACTGTTGTCAACTAACCCTTACATGGGGACGATTCTGAGTCACTATAAGATATGGTTAGTAAGAAAGGGACAGCGTCAACAAAGTAATCATTGCTTTGTTGACGCTGTCCCTTTTTAAATAGGAATAAAGAAATCGCTACGGCTTGATGCCTTTGCGTGAGTCGTTGCCCTCCTTAACGGCTAGCTAACAGAATAGTCTTCTCAGAGATTTCCACGGGATCCGCATGGATACGCGCAACACCTGAGTCAATAGCGGCTTGCGCCACTGCGGCGGCAACTTTAGGTGCTACACGGGGATCAAAGACTCCCGGGATGATATATTCAGAATTCAGTTCCTCATCAGATATAATTCCCGCGATCGCATAAGCTGCGGCTAGTTTCATTTCTTCGGTAATATCTTTAGCTCGGACATCTAACGCGCCACGGAAAATACCCGGGAAAACCAAGACGTTGTTGACCTGATTAGGATAGTCCGAACGGCCAGTTCCTACAACCGCTGCACCTGCTGCCAGGGCTTCTTCAGGGAATATCTCCGGTGTTGGATTTGCCATAGCAAAAAGGACCGATTTAGAATTCATGGTGGCGACCATTTTTCCAGTCAAAACACCTGGAGCTGAAACCCCAATAAAGACGTCCGCCCCCACCAAGGCATCCGCTAAGGAACCTTTGAGTTTTTCAGAGTTAGTTAGCTCCGCCATCTCTACTTGAGCTGGATTCATCCAAGGTTCGCCCGTGCAAAGCATGCCTGCCCGATCGACCATGATGGAATGTTTCAAACCTGCTTGCAACAGTAATTTGGTAATCGCTATTCCTGCGGAGCCAGCGCCATTCAGCACCAATTTCACTTCATCTAGTTTCTTGTTTACAACCCTTAGACCGTTAAGGAGTGCCGCTAACACAACGATGGCAGTACCATGTTGGTCATCATGGAAAATTGGTATGTCGGTCTCTTTTTTGAGCCGTGCTTCAATCTCAAAACAGCGAGGTGCAGAAATGTCCTCCAGATTTATCCCGCCAAAACTGGGCTCCAAGGCTTTAACCACTTGGATGATTTCCTCAACATTTTTAGTATTTAAACAGATGGGAAACGCATTGACGCCCCCGAATTTCTTAAATAAGACACATTTCCCTTCCATAACAGGCAAAGCCGCTAGGGGACCAATATCACCTAAACCTAAGACCGCAGTACCATCAGAGACCACAGCAACCATATTACCCCGCCCGGTATACTCATAGGCTGCGTCCGGATTCTCAGCAATCACCTTACAAGGTTCCGCAACACCGGGTGTATAAACTAGACTTAAATCGTCAGGCGTATTTAGGGCTGTTGTGCTGACGATTTCAATTTTCCCGATCAATTCTTTATGGAGCTTTAAAGCTCGTTCTTCAATACTACTCATTGTCAGACCTCCTAATTTCTCATATTAGTATGCCTTATATTGCGTCAATAAATCAACTAACTATTTATTCACATTTATGGGACTTGTGTGAACTTGCGTTACAACGTTCACTTACATGCTCTCGCAGATCGGGGACTTGCGTGACACCGCGCTCGGTACATACGACTCAGAGCAAACTAGCCGTGTAAGCTCTTAAAGTGGGAGCGGGGTACCCGCCAGACTCGCCATCCTTGGCTCGGTTGGCGGCAGATCACATCACGTTCACTGCCCCGTGTATGGGGTCGCTTACACGAAGTTTGCTAGGCTGCTTTCGTAAAGACGTCGCGCTAGTGTCACGCAAGTCCCGGGCTTGGAACGGGGAACAGAACTAGAGCGCTGTATGAAAGCGCTCTAGAGTCAAGTTTGATACGCTGCTCATTCAAAGAAGTTCCCTTTTGTAAGCGCGAAGTTCCAGGCTAAGAATGTGCCTGTGATGAGTGAAGGGACCTTTGTTCACCGCCCGTGCAATGGCGTCGCTTACACGGAAGGTTGCTATTCTGCTTCCGCAGAGACGTCGTGCGTGTGTGACACTACGTCCCGGGCTGGGAACGGGAAAAACGATACCTAGGAACGCGAAATACCATTCGACATATTCCATGCTATTCCTCGCATTCCGCCCAGGAGGATCCGCGATCACACGGCGAGAAGCCTTTGCGGTCGTCGTAGCCAAACTCAGCTTTAAACCCGCTTTCATCGGAAGGGAGGAAACAGGACGTTTCCCTCCGGCCCCTGAGACAAGGATGTCGAATGGCCGGGTACCCTTCTCTCCCTCATAACGGGTTAAAGCCCTAGTTCGGCATGACGATCACAGGGCGGAACAAGTGTCTCGCGGACCCTCCGTAGTTTGGCACAACGAAAGCACGGCTGAACATTGGTCTCGCGACTCAAAGTATAATATCAGCCAAACAGCGCAGACTATATCTATTAACCTTGTAGTACTAAATTTGCATACAAAGATGGGGGATTGACCTTATTGTTAGAGTTACTCGTTGTTGCTCTCGCAGCCGTGGGGGCGCTCACGGCTGGAGTCATACTCCTTGGCGTATTATATTTCGTCATGAAGCGATCGTTTAGGACGATCGTCCAACGACTTTTCGGCTTAGTCGTGGAAAGGCTTCTTTCAGACAAGTACCATGAAAACCTTATGGAGTTTTGGAGTGCAGTGCGTCGTACGTCGGTAGAAACGATCCTTGAAATCGGTTTGCGAGCGGAAGAAGGAAAACTTATTCAGCGGCCACTAGGCACGGCAAAACCACTGCCCCACTATGATACTCTCATGTTTGTACCTGCTCAAATGGCGCGGCTTCCCAAGGAAGCAAGTGTTCAGATTGATATGAAGGTAAGCCTTGGACCGAAGGCACAGAAGCCCCTTCAAATCGATATGCCCTTAATGATTTCAGGGATGGGCTATGGAGTGGGTCTCAGTGAAGAGGCTAAAAAAGCGTTAGCAAGTGCGGCAAAACAACTGGGTACGGCCATATGTTCAGGCGAGGGGCCATTTTTGTTAGAGGAACGTCAGGCAGCCGGAAAGTTTACCTGGCAAATCGGTCGGTCCACTTGGGGGCATAGTCCGGAAGGCATTGCTGCGGCAGACATGCTTGAAGTGCAGATGGGTCAGGGAGCACGGATGGGACCCTATACGATTGAACCGGCTTCAGTGGCAGGAAAGGCCCAGCAACTTATGGGAATATCACCGACAGAAACTATCGTTACGGCCGCGGTCATCCCAGGAATTAATACCCCTTGGGACTGGCCGAAGTATGTGGCTGATTTGCGCGTGGAAGCTCCGGGCAAACCAATTGCTATTAAAATTATGGCGACAGGGGCCTTGGAAAGAGATTTGGCCGTATGTTTAGAAGCCGGTTTTGATGTCATTGTCATCGCTGGTGCCCAAGGTGGGGCGAGCGCCGCATCGCCCTTGTTTTGCGATGATATGGGGATTCCCAGTATATTGGCTTTGGCTCGTGCAGAGCGTTTTTTACATGCCCAAGGTGCTCGTAAAGACGTGAGCTTAGTGGTCGCAGGAGGCTATGCTACACCTGGGGAATGCTTAAAAGCCATTGCGCTGGGGGCAGATGCGATCTATTTAGGAACGGTCCCCTTGTTTGCCCTGGTTCATAAACAAATACATAAAGTTATGCCGTGGGAACCGTTAACACGATTGGTTTGGTACGATTCTCCCTATAAGGAAGAACTGGACATCAATTTGGCCGGCCAGAGTGTGTTCAATGTATTTAAATCAATGGCTATGGAGATGGAAGAGGGCGTGCGAGCTCTTGGCAAAACAGCCTTATGTGAAGTTGGACCCAACGATCTTGTTGCGTTGGACGAATGGACGGCTCAGGTAACCGGGGTAAAGAGAGCTTATTGAATATAACGAAAAAAAACGGAGATATGAAGGGGGGTCTACCCGTGGATAAGGATACACTCATTTCTAAGCTGAATTGGTTCTACAGTCTAGAACTCAATCAAGTAGACTTATATAATGCCCAAAGCAAAGCATTTAAGGGTTCTTATAGCGGTTTAGTTTTCGAACGTTGCGCGTTAATTGAACAGAATCATGTGGATAATATTGGGGAAAAAATTGAAAAACTGGGTAGCAAACCGACAACGTTAGGTGATATTATTTCACCGCTTCTGGGAAAGGTCGCGGGGGAGCTTATCGCCATGACAGGACTAGAAGATACACTGGCTATAGATATTATGTTAGAGCAAAAAGCCATGACGGATTATAATCACTTAATTGAGAAACTACAGCAAGATCAATACGGCGATAACGAGCTGATCAAAATATTAGAACATAACTTTGTGGATGAAAATTTGCACACCGAGTGGTTCCGCACCCAAATAATCGCCATGAAACATGACGAGTTCGCGGTCAAGAATTTAAGCGCTGATACTGAAACAAACCCTGAAAAACAAGTCATAAAAGATCTCCCAGCCAATGCCCCCCCATCAGAAGTAGGCTTCGAAGACCGGACATTCCAGATGCCCATGCAATGAAACTTGAACGAATAGACGGGCCAACTTGTTCAAGTTTTGACAATATTTATTATCGTGAGTATAATGTATTAAATGAAATATTCGTTAAAACCCGAAGAATGTAAGGAATAGCGTCAGTGCACCGTTCAGAGAGAGAGGCCATTGCTGGGAGGCCTTTTCGGTAGGAGGCTAAGGTCGTACAGGAGGGGCAGAGGGGAATAAAGTACTCTCTGACGGGAAAGCCCGTTAGCGTTATAACAAGTGCTGGGAGACAACGTTTCTCAGAATAAAGGTGGTACCACGGAAGCTTTTCGTCCTTTTCCAGGGATGAGGGGCTTTTTTTGAGCGCAGGAGTAGGCTTTGTTAGCAACTTTGGCACGCATTCCGAAGCGAGGGTCCGCGAGACACTTGTTCAGCCCTGCGATCGTCGTGCCAAACTAGGGCTTTAACCCGTTATGCATGAGAGTAGGGTACCCGGCCAATTCGAGGGACCAGAGACACGCCTCTCGGCCATGCGATCGTCATGTCAAACTAGGGCTTTAAACCCCTAATGCAAGCGGGCAGGGTACCCGGCCATTCGACATCCTTGTCTCAGGGCCGGCGGAACACGTCCTTGTGTTCCGCCCTGCTTTAGGATAGCGGGTTTTAAAGCCGAGTTTGACTACGACTCACGCATAGGCGTCGGAGCGTGTGATCGTGGTCCATCTGGGCTGGGTATCCAGACATGCTCTTGGGTATAGTAGCGGGTTAAAGGCGAGGCGAGTTTGGCTACGACGACCGCAAAAGCATCACGCCGTGTGATCGCGGTTCCTCTAGTTGGGGAGACGAGAGGTAAGCAATGGAGTGCATAACTTGGGTCTAGGAAAATCGACCGCTGCTCAGGTGCTGCGCCCTATGGTCTAGAACGGATGCCAGCTTGACTCATGTGGGAGGGTTCTCACTAGGAATCGGGACGCTGGATTAGAAAGCACAAGGAAGGCTATGGATAACGTCCTGTCCCGATTCCTAGCCCGGGACTTGCATGACACTAGTGCGACGTCTTTACGAAAGCAGCTTAGCAAACTTCCGTGTAAGCGACCCCAGATACGGGGCAGTGAACGTGATGTGAGCTGCCGCCAACCGAGCCAAGGATGGCGAGTATGGCGGGCACCCCGCTCCCTATTTAGGAGCTTACACGGTTAGTTTTCTTTGCGTCGTAAGCACCGAGCGCGGTGTCATGCAAGTCCCCGGCCCTCGCAACGTCAACATTTAATTTAGTTTGTTACATATTGAAAGGAGTTTGACATATATGCCAGAAAAACTAGAAATGGCTAAGACCTATGACCCAAGTCTAGTGGAGGACAAACTGTATCGCTATTGGGAGGACAATGGTTTCTTCCATGCCAAGATGGATAAAGACAAACAAGCCTTCAGCATCGTCATGCCCCCTCCAAACGTTACCGGAGCACTTCACCTTGGACATGCTATGGACAGCACAATTCAAGATATCTTGACACGTTTTAAACGAATGCAGGGGTACAACACACTCTGGTTACCAGGGACAGACCACGCAGGAATAGCCACCCAAGCTAAAGTAGAAGAGCAGTTAGTTAAAGAAGGCACGAAGCGGGTTGAACTCGGGCGCGAAAAGTTTCTCGAACGGGTTTGGGCTTGGAAAAAAGAGTATGGAGGGCGAATCACACAACAGTTACGTCGACTCGGCGCGTCCTGTGATTGGGAACGAGAGCGTTTCACAATGGACGAAGGCTGTTCCAAATCGGTTCGGGAAGCGTTTGTTCATCTGTATAATAAAGGACTGATTTATCGGGGGAATTACATCATCAATTGGTGCCCCAAATGTCATACCACCATTTCGGACATTGAAGTCGACCACGTCGATAGTGAAGGAAATTTATATCACCTCAGTTACCCCGTAAAAGACAGTAACGAAGCGCTGGTTGTAGCCACCACCCGACCGGAGACCATGTTTGGCGATACGGCCGTGGCAGTGCATCCAGACGATCATCGGTATGCACATTTAATCGGGAAAACAGTCCTCCTTCCCCTTACGAATCGGGAAATACCGATCATTGCAGATGACTATGTCGATCAAGAGCTTGGGACAGGCGCGGTAAAAATCACGCCCGCCCATGACCCGAACGATTTTGAAATTGGACTACGCCATCAATTGCCCCAGATTGTGGTCTTGGATAAAGAAGGTAAGATGAACGAAAATGCGGGCAAATACTCTGGAATGGAGGGTTCTGAAGCACGTATTGCCGTTGTGAAAGACTTAAAAGCCCAAGGAATTCTTCTCAATATTGAACCGCATACCCATGCGGTTGGGCAATGCTATCGTTGCGCCACCGTCATTGAACCCATGGTGAGTAAGCAATGGTTCGTGAAGATGGAGCCTCTAGCGAAGCCGGCGATCGATGTCGTCAAGTCGGGTCGTTTGGGCTTTGTTCCAGACCGGTTTGATAAGATATATCTCGGTTGGATGGAGAACATCCGAGATTGGTGTATATCCAGGCAACTGTGGTGGGGACATCGCATTCCAGTCTGGTATTGCGAGGACTGTAGTCTAGAGATCTGTGCGGATGCTGAGCCAACCACCTGCCCTACCTGCGGATCTAAGCATCTGCAGCAAGACCCTGACGTCTTAGATACGTGGTTTTCTTCCGGACTCTGGCCTTTTTCCACCTTGGGTTGGCCGGAACAAACACCCGAACTGGAGCAGTTCTACCCGACCTCCGTCTTGGTAACTGGCAGGGATATCATTTTCTTCTGGGTTGCCCGCATGATTTTCATGGGCATGGAGTTCCAGAACGAAGTGCCTTTCCCTAAAGTGATGATTCATGGGTTGGTGCTGGATTCCCAAGGCCGGAAAATGAGCAAGTCATTAGGGAACGGCGTGGATCCCATCGAAGTGATTGACCAATACGGAGCAGATACCTTGAGGTTTATGCTGATCACGGGCAATACACAGGGCAATGACCTGCGTTTTCATCCAGAACGGCTCGAGGCAACACGGAATTTCACCAACAAGATTTGGAATGCCTCTCGTTATGTGCTCCTGAATTTAGAAGACTACGTCGCAGGACCGCGAGGCGAACTTGACTTGGCAGATCGCTGGATTCTTAGTCGCTATGCTTCCACCATCAAGAAGGGGACGGAAGCCTTAGACAACTTTGATCTCGGTGAAGGCGGACGCTTACTCTATGAGTTTATCTGGAACGAATTTTGTGATTGGTATATCGAACTCACCAAACCCCGCCTTTATAATAAGGAAAACGTGTTGGCCCGACATACCGCACAATCCGTCTTACTTGAAGTCCTTGAAGGAACTCTGCGGCTCTTGCATCCGTATATGCCGTTTCTCACAGAAGAGATCTGGCAGTCCCTTCCCATGTCAGGCGAAAGCATCATGCTGCAGTCGTGGCCAGAAGTGCCAGCGTATCAAGACACGGTGGCTGAGGACAATATGACGCTGATCATGGACGCCATTAAGGCCATTCGTAATATTCGAGCGGAGATGAAGGTCGCTCCTGGGCAGAAAATAGAAATTCTCATCCTAGCCCCTGACGCACTCCAACGAGAGGTGCTCGAGACCGGAAAGCCAGATATCTTGAAACTGGCGAGTGGGGCCAGTGTAGAATTATTTGAAAGAATGGTAGAAAAACCGACGCAAGCAGCGAGTGCTGTGCTAGAAGGCGTAGAAATCTATCTCCCCCTTAAAGGGCTCATCGATATGGTGAAAGAAGTTGCCCGTGTGGAAAAGGAGATTTCACAAGCTACCTTGGAACAACAGAGCTTGGAAGCAAAACTTAGTAACCCCGGATTCACCAGTAAGGCACCAGCGCAAGTTGTGGCTAAAGAGCGGGAAAGACTCGCGGGCATCGTCACTCGCACTGCAGCCTTAGAAGAACGTCTAAAAGAGCTTAAACTTGACCTTTAACTCGACCTTTGAAGTCTGTTGTATTGGCACGAACCATCGTCTCTTTAGAAATGCCAGAGCTGATTTGGCATGTCGCTTTTGCTAGACTAACCTAAGCGTTTAAGTAACTAAATCACTAAACAATTAGATGACTTAGGGAAGAAAAAAGAACTAGGAGGGGAACTGGGTATGCTCGAGAATAATTTAGAAAAGGACTATCAAGAGAGCTTAGACTACCTCGCCAAGCTGACCACGTTTGGTATGAATTTTGGGTTGGAACGTATTCGGGAACTTCTCAAGCGGTTAGGAAATCCAGAAAAAACCCTCCGTGTGGTCCACGTGGGTGGCACGAACGGTAAGGGGTCAACCACCGTCATGATTGCTTCTATTTTGCAGTCAGCTGGGTACAAAGTTGGCGCCTTCACCTCACCCCATATGCATGACTGGCGCGAGCGTATGGTGATCAACGGCCAGATGATCCCTAAGGATAAGGTCATAGAGGCGATTAGACGCGTGCGCCCGTATTTGGAAGCCATGGTTGCTGAAGGGTTTGAGCATCCGACCGAATTCGAGGTCAGCACTGCGCTAGCGTTCCTCTATTTCTCAGAGGAAAAAGTAGACTTTGCTTTAATTGAAGTGGGACTTGGAGGAGCCATCGATTCGACGAATGTGGTGTCCCCCTTGATCTCTGTACTTACGAATATTGGCATGGATCACATGGACTATTTGGGCAAGGATCTCATCTCCATTGCCAAGGTCAAAGCCGGCATCATTAAACCGCACTCCGTCGTCGTAACGGCCTCTGATGATACGAACGTGATTGACGTGTTTCGTGAACAAGCGATGGCAGTGAACGTTCCACTTTGGTTGGTAGGGGAAGATGTCCGCTGGGAAAGTACACGGACGGGAGAGCTCGAACAGGAATTTAATCTCATAGGCTTGAACGCAACCTATTCGAAGTTGCGCCTGCCCTTAATCGGTTTCCACCAACTTCGCAATGCCGCAACTGCCGTCACTGTTTGTGAACTACTGCAAACTCAGTACGGCGCACAGATCCCTGAAGAGGCTATTTACGCCGGACTACGTGAGGTAAAGTGGCCTGGACGACTAGAACTGCTTTCCCAAAAGCCTAAAATCCTTTTGGACGGCGCTCATAATACGGACGGAGCTCGCGCCCTAACGCAAGCCCTCCCACTTTATACACGGGATCACCTCATCCTTTGTTTAGGGATGTTGGCGGACAAAGAACGAGAAAAAGTCATCAATATGCTCGTGCCTTTAGCCGACGAAATCATTATCACCCGTCCCAATTCACCTCGTGCTGGGGATTGGAGAGCGCTGGGAAGTTTGGCGGGACAATTTGGGCGGCCTGTAACTTGCATTGAAGACCCTAAAGAAGCCGTCATTTTTGCTCTCTCACGACTTAAGGAAAATGACATGCTCTGCGTCACCGGTTCCATCTATATGCTGGCCGATGCTCGTCAAGCCTTGATTGAAATAATAGAACCTTAATGTTCCCTCTAAAGTACCTACTAAGTAACCTCATAAATTTAACCAATACTTAACCAACATGTTACGAACTTTACAAAGTTAACATAGAGTTAACACAATGACCCTAGGATTTGATATAATGTTTCCTGAAATGAGTATCAAGCACTATCATGGAGATTTATGAGAGATTTTAGGGTGGGGGTTATTCTCATGTTTGGTTTAGCACAAAAAGAAGACAAATTTTACCTTCTTTTCAAACAAAGTACCGAAATTATTTCAAAATCTCTTAAAAGGCTTCAGGGGATCATGCAGCAAGATTTTGTATCCGCTGAAGATGCAGCTCAAATGAATCGCTTCGAACATGAAGCGGATAAAATCACCAATCAAATCTTGGAGCGGCTCAATTCCACCTTCATTACGCCGATGGATCGTGAAGATATTTATAAGCTGGCCCAAGTACTCGATGATGTCGTCGACTTCGCGGAAGGCACTGTGGAACGCATGCACCTTTACCGAACAGGTAAACCATCAGTGGGAACCCAGGAGCTAGTCCATCTCGTCGGTTTAGCAGCTGAGCAAATTCAGAACGCCTTTGCTTGTTTGGGGCACATTCATTTTCAAAAAAATACAATTTTGTCAGCCGCTGAAGAGATATATCATCTTGAAAGCGCAGGGGACAAGCTTTACCGTCAAGAAGTAGCCCGTTTGTTCGAATACGAGAAAGACCCGATTGAGGTCATAAAATGGAAAGAGATTCTAGAGAATATTGAAAACATGTTAGATCATTGCGAATCCATCGCCGAACTTCTCAAAAGCGTGGTCTTAAAATATGACTAACATGGGCGTAATGCTGATCATTGTGGTATTTCTAGCCTTGGCATTCGACTACATAAATGGGTTTCATGATACTGCCAACGCCATCGCCACCAGTGTTTCGACAAGGGCCATGACCCCAAGGCGAGCGGTGATTCTTGCCTCCGTATTAAACTTATTGGGTGCTCTGTATAGTACTGGGGTTGCTCAAACCATAGCCAGAGACATAGTTTCACCGAAATTTGCCACTCAAGAAGTCGTGATTGCCGCGTTACTGAGCGCGATTATCTGGAACCTCGTCACCTGGTATTTCGGGATTCCAAGCAGTTCATCGCATGCTATTATTGGTGGAATGGCTGGAGCAGCAGTGGCTAAAGCTGGATTTAGCGTCTTGCATTGGGAAGGGCTAGGGAAAATACTCGCTGCCCTCATTATTTCTCCGATTGCAGGAATCGTTCTGGGCTTCATTATCATGAAGTCAATGTTTTTCATATTTGGTAACTTTTCACCATCACGTGTCAATCATGGCTTTAAAAAGATGCAAGTATTTTCTGCAGGCTTGTTGGCCTTTAACCACGGCTCCAATGATGCTCAAAAGTCGATGGGAATTATCACAATGGCCCTCATCGCTGGAGGCCTACAAGCCCAAACCGACGTTAACCCGCAACTCTGGGTAAAGCTTTGTTG
>DASRMG010000241.1:0-40446 GCA_035648035.1 Desulfosporosinus sp.
CCCAGAAGCAAGCTCTTGAGTCTTAGTTTGATCTGCGAGGGCATGTAAGTGAGCGTTGTATGCAAAGTTCGCTTGTGCGGCTCTGAGCTTGTGCGGTTTTAAGCCGGTGCGGATCTGAGCGACCTTATGAGTGCATACGAACGGATCGTGTTGGACATATTCAAGCTAAGGTTGAATATTGCGCGAACTCAGTTGAGGACCATGCAGGGAAAACACTATCGAAGGTGGAAATATTGCCTATAAGGGTGCGAAAGGAGAGAGGTAAAGTGGAAGTGAATTATCAGGTCGGTATTCTTGGTGGGGGACCTGGCGGATATGTTTGCGCCTTAAGAGCGGCTCAATTGGGTTTATCGGTGGTCTTAATTGAAGGTGAAAGACTGGGTGGTACCTGTCTGAACAGCGGGTGTATCCCTACAAAAGCGCTTGTAAAAAGTGCTGATTTATATCGCGAACTGGAACATGCTGAGGAATTTGGCTTGTTAGTGGGCGAAAAACGCGTGGATTATAGCGCCGTAGTTGCCCGAAAAGAGCGAGTCGTCAATGCGCTCGTGGGCGGTGTGGAAAAGTTAATGAAAGCGGCTCATATTCGTGTGGTCAAAGGCTGGGGGGAATTTAAAGAAGTCGGTCAACTTTCAGTCACGACAGACATCGGAGTTGAACAAATTCAAGTGGAGAATGTCGTGCTGGCAACCGGGTCTGTGTCAATACGTATTCCACTTCCAGGGGCAGATCTTCCAGGCGTTTTAACCAGTGAGGAACTGCTCGAGGAAAAAGAACTGCCCAAACGTCTGGTTGTCATTGGGGGCGGCGTCGTTGGTTTAGAATTTGCTTCTATTTATAAAGCCTTTGGAGTTCAGGTTAGTGTCGTTGAGATGCTTCCAACCTTGTTGCCTACCATTGATGAGGAAATCCCCAAGCGGCTAACCCCATTGTTAAAGAGGAGTGGGATGGAGATTTTCACGAAGACTTCGGTTAAAGAGATACGCCTAGAGGGGGAAACCCTCATGGTTCAAGTAGAAGACGCGAAAGGAGTACGAGATATCCCGGCTGATCGTGTCCTTCTCTCCACTGGGCGTAGGCCGAATTTTCGGGGGATCGATGTGGATAGTCTGGGTTTAGAGACGGAAAAAAGGGCCATAAAGGTGAATGCTCAGATGCAGACGAACCTGCCCCATGTTTATGCAATTGGGGATTTGGTGGGGGGCATTATGCTTGCTCACGTGGCTTCTGCAGAAGGGATCGTAGCCGTAGAACATATCGCAGGACGTTCGGTTGAAATGAAATATAACGCGATACCAAGCGCTATTTTTACGTATCCAGAGATTGCTTCGGTGGGGTATACGGAGCAGGAAATTAAAGCATCAGGAAAGATTTATAAGGCGAGCAAATTCCCGTTTTCTGCCAATGGAAAGGCTCTGGCCTTAGGGGAGAGCCTAGGATTGGTAAAGATCTTGGCAGATGAGGAGGGTGTTATTGTCGGCGCGAGTATTATGGGCCCCCAGGCTAGTAGCTTGATCCCAGAATTAGTACTAGCCGTGGAAAAAGGTCTTCGAGCGGAAGATATTGCTCGTACTGTGCATGCTCATCCAACATTACCGGAAGTGATCATGGAAGCAGCACATGGGATTGACGGCAAACCACTTCATCTCGCCTAATTTTCCCTACAATATAATTGTCGAGCGCCGTTTAAGTTGTTAACTTAAACGGCGCTCGTTTTGTTTGAAACAAGGTGACCCTTCGACCAGTTGGACATGAGCACGTTAAATGACGTAATAACAGATAACGTGCTGTTAAGGCAGGGAAGTGGAATGGATTTGTCAGTATAACAGGGCCCCAGGGATAGGGTCTTCGTTTTTTTTAAAAAAAATTTTAATTTTGTATTTATATTGCAGGATAATCTTACTAAGTGTAGAATTAGTGGGGTAATGTGGGGCGAAGTGGAGCATAATACCATCACGGTGGGGTGAGCAAGATGTTTATGGGGGAATACATTCATACAATTGATGGAAAAGGCCGGCTGATTATTCCGGCGAAATTCCGTGAGGCCTTGGGTGAGCAATTTATTGTGACCAAAGGCTTAGATCACTGTCTGTTTGTTTACCCTCCTTCTGAATGGGCTATCTTGGAACAAAAGTTGCGAGCTTTGCCGTTTACCCAACCTGATGTTAGAGCTTTTGTCCGTTTCTTTTTTTCTGGGGCGACGGAATGTGAACTGGATAAGCAGGGAAGAATCTTACTACCGGCTAATTTGCGTGACTATGCGCAATTGGAGAAGAATTTAGTTCTGGTGGGAGTGTCAAGTCGCGTTGAGATCTGGAGCGAAACACTTTGGTCAGAATACAGCCGGAAAGCAGAAGATGCTTATGCTAGTGCCGCTGAATCCCTAGTCGAGCTAGGTATATAGAAAGGAACGGATTGTCTTGGATTTTCATCATGTGACTGTTTTGTTAGAGGAAACGGTGGATGCGGTTATTACGAACCCCACTGGTAAATATGTGGATTGTACTTTGGGTGGGGCTGGACATAGCAAGAGAGTCTTAACAAAGCTCGATACCGCAGGGAAATTGATCTGTTTCGACCAAGATGCCTTGGCAATTGGTCACGCAAAAGAAATCTTTGGCGAGGATGAACGGGTCACCTTAGTCAATAGAAACTTTGAATCTCTAGAAGAAACCTTAAAGGAATTAGAGTTACTACCCGTGAATGGAATTTTGTTCGATTTAGGGGTCTCGTCTCCTCAACTGGATGAAGCTGAACGCGGTTTTAGTTATATGCAGGATGCTCCCTTGGATATGCGCATGGATCCTTCGAGTATCTTGACCGCTCAAGAAATTGTAAATACGTGGAGTGAAGAGGATTTGGCTCAGCTTATATGGAAGTATGGGGAAGAAAAATGGTCCAAACGCATTGCCCAATTCATCATAAAACAACGCAACGAACAACCGCTGGAAACAACGGGTGACCTAGTTCAAGTGATTAAAGCAGCGGTGCCTGCTGCTGTCCGACGAAGTGGACCTCATCCAGCGAAACGAACCTTTCAGGCCATAAGAATTGCGGTGAATGATGAACTCGGGGTCTTAGACAGAGTGTTGGATCAAGCACTGCGTTGCTTGGACACTGGAGGAAGAATTGCCGTAATTACCTTTCACTCACTTGAGGATCGTATTGTTAAAAATAGAATGAGATCTTGGCTGGGACGGTGCACTTGCCCGCCTGAATTACCGGTATGTCGGTGCAACGCAGTGGCCTTAGCTAAGGTGTTGACACGAAAACCTATTCTTCCCTCAGAAGAGGAAGTAGAGCAAAATCCGCGTTCAAGAAGCGCTAAATTAAGAGTCGCCGAAAAGTTATAACGGTCTAAAGGACAAGGAGGAGGAATACCAATGGTAGTAGCGCAGGAGAAAATTGAGTGGCAGGAACCAGTAAAGCGAAAATCCCTCGATAGAAAGCCTAGAACAAGAAAATCGAAAAAGTTTGCCAAAGCAAAAAGCATTCTCGCCTTGACTTTCATTGTTGGGCTGACTGGTTCCATCGGGGCAGCAACGATTCAGTTAACAGTGGTTCAGGGTGCAGAAGTACGCACCTTAGAAAAGGAAATTTCTGCGATTAAAGGCCATAAAAATCTTCTTCAGATGGAGGTAGATAAACTACTTGCACCGAGTCGGATTGAAAACGCAGCACTTGCTATGGGCATGGTAAAACCGACTGGCACAGTTTATGTGTCAAGTGCAGTGCCTTCGGTCATTAATGAAAAGGTGGCTCCGTTGACCCCAGCAACAACGCAAATTAGTGAGGTTGAACCAACAGCATTAAAGCAATTCTCACAGATATTTACGAGTTTTTTTGCT
This sequence comes from Desulfosporosinus sp., assembly GCA_035648035.1. Lineage (GTDB taxonomy): Bacteria > Bacillota > Desulfitobacteriia > Desulfitobacteriales > Desulfitobacteriaceae > Desulfosporosinus. Next base: position 3,849 of record DASRMG010000241.1, read on the forward strand.
TCAACCCAACGTTAAAATAAAAGCACTTTTTGGTACGCGGAGACCCCGAGAAATTGGGGAGTGAGAACTAATGAGCATATTTGTTGTCATGCGTAAGCGTATTGCGTTTCTTTTTATGTGTGCGAGTGTATTTTTACTGATTTTAATTATTCGACTTGGGTACGTGCAACTAAGTCAGGGTGCTGACTTGCAAAAGAAAGCTGACGATTCTCACTTCCGCGGTGTTCCTGTCGAACCTAAACGTGGAAATATTGAGGACCGTGAAGGAAATGTCCTGGCTATGAGTGTCAGCAGTGAAACTGTTTATGCCATACCGGCAGAGGTTCGGCAATCTGGCAGAGCCAAAGAAATGGCGCAAACCTTGTCGCCGATTTTAGGCAAACCAGCAGCAGATCTTGAAAAGGCTATCACGAAACGTACAGCCTTGGAATACATACAAAAACAGATTAAGCCAGAAGTGGCAGCTCAAATACGAGATTTGGCTTTACCGGGGATTGGAACCACGGAGGATAGCCAGCGGTATTATCCATTTGCGACGCTTGCGTCTCATATTATAGGGTTTGCCGGGATTGACAATCAAGGGCTTGAAGGAATAGAGTTAACGAGAGAATCAGAGCTAAAGGGAACTTCGGGCAGTATTCTTCAAGAATTTGGGGCGAATGGGATTCCTTTACCTCAGGCGATACAGCAGTACTTGGCGCCTAAACAAGGAAATACTGTGCGCTTAACCATCGATAAAAATATACAGCTTTTTGCAGAACGAGAGTTGCAGAAATTGATGGCGGGTCAGGGTGTCAACATGAACGGCAAGGTACCTAAGAGCGCTTCAATTTTAGCCATGGATCCTAGTACTGGAGAAATCCTGGCTTTGGCTTCAGCTCCGACCTTTGATCCCAATAATTATCAGGAATCTGATCCCAATAGCCGACGAAATATTGCGATTCAAAATGGCTATGAACCCGGATCGACCTTTAAGATTATTACCTTAGCGGCAGCTCTTGAGGAAAAGAAAATCAAGCTTACTGAGCATTATTTCGATAAAGGGGCGTACACTGTTCTCGGTAAAAACGTGCGTTGCTGGAAAGCTGGAGGGCATGGCGACCAAACGTTTCTGGAAGTAGCAGAGAATTCCTGCAATCCGGGTTTTGTCGAGATGGGTCAACGTCTAGGTATGGATAATTTCTATAAATATCTTTCTAATTTCGGTTTCGGAAAGAAAACAGGGATTGAAATGTCTGGCGAAGCCGTTGGTATTCTGGCGAACAAGAAAAAAGCGACTGCGCTGGATTTGGCCACGATGTCCATCGGGCAAACCAACAATGTCACCCCTATCCAACTCTTGACCGCTGTGTGTGCAGTGGCTAACGGTGGAACACTGGTTAAACCACAACTCGTCAAAGAAATCGTTGCTCCCAACGGGGGTAAGGTGATCACCCCTTTTAAGACGGAAGAGGTTCGACGCGTCATCAGTGAGGAAACTTCAAAAACAGAACGAGACGTCTTGGAATCTGTTGTCACGAATGGCACGGGGCGTCGGTCTTTTCTTCCAGGATATCGTGTGGCGGGTAAAACAGGGACGGCTCAAAAAGTCTTGAATGGTGGGTATGTTCAGGGGGACTATGTTGCTTCATTTGTAGCATTTGCTCCGGCAGATGACCCTAAGTTAGCGATGCTGGCCGTGATCGACGGTGTTCCATTTTATGGAGGCGTTGTTGCAGCCCCAGTGCTGCAGACGGTCATGCTTGATTCCTTAAGATACCTTGGTATTAAGCCAGATACTAACGCACCTATGGTTCCTGGTAAACCGATGCCTGGACTTGAATTTCCAGTGATTAAGAAAGCAGCAACGGTTCCTTCAGTCATAGGACTGCCTTTAGCCGAGGCCCAAAAGGCTTTGACTGAAGCAGGCTTTAAGGAAATGGCGGAAGGGCAGGGCGAAATGGTTCTCGATCAAATTCCACATGCGGATACTCAAGTAGAAGAGGGCTCCAATGTACTCCTTTATCTAGGGAAAGATGCATCTGCTCCTACGCTTGCCAATTGGTGGGAAGATGAGGACGAAGATGTTGAAGCCATTAAGAGCATGACGGGCCGTGTTCCGATTTCGGTCAGTCCTCTGGGACGTTAATCATTGGGTAAGGTCTGTGTAAGCTCAGATCTGTCTATAATAAAGAAAACGGTGCAAGAATGAGGATCAAGTGGATGGGCCGACTTTAGAACTTGGAGAGGAATGTGAGGAATGCCCACTTCAAAAGTATTGGCGGAGATCATCAAAGAAGTTGAGGTGCAAGCCTCATTAGGAAATACTCAAGTCATCGTACATGGAATGTCCATGGATTCACGGAGTGTCCAGCCAGGTGATTTTTATGCCTGTGTACCCGGATTTAAGGTGGACGGCCATGATTTCGCGGCGAAGGCTGTCACTTCTGGGGCAGTGGCCTTATTGGTGGAGCATTTTTTACCCCTTGAGGTGCCTCAAGTAAAGGTTGCAAATGTTCGCCAAGTGATGGGGCTATTAGCTGCCGCTGTGTATGGTCATCCCAGTGAGCAGATAGAGTTAGTCGGGGTAACAGGGACGAATGGAAAAACCACTATTACCTATCTCATTGAGAAAATTGGGACAAAGCACGGCAAGAAAGTTGGCCTAATTGGGACCCTCGGCTCGCGCATTAACGGACGAGAGATTCCTGGTGAAAGGACGACTCCGGAAGCGATTGAGGTTCAAAAACTTCTAGGAGACATGGTCGCGGAAGGCGTGAGCGTGGCTGTTATGGAGGTTTCCTCCCATGCATTGGATCTTGGACGTGTGTCGGGCTGCGAATTCGATGTGGGTATTTTTACAAATTTGACACAAGATCATTTGGATTATCATAAGACTATGCAGGATTACCTTTTAGCCAAGAGCACGCTATTTTCCAATCTCAAAGGAAAAAAACAGCCCAAGATCAGCGTCTTAAATGTGGATGATTCCTCATTTAAGATGCTGAGTCAAGCATCGGCGGCTCCTGTGGCTAGTTATGGAATCGACCATGAAGCAGATTACAAGGCTGAGAACGTGGAAGTCACCGCGGCAGGCGTGCGCTTCGTGGTCCGATTCCATGAACGGTTACAGACAATACAATATTCAACGCCAGGCGTTTTTAGCGTTTATAATGCCCTAGCTGCTTTTGCCTGGGGGGTTGAACGGGGATACAGCTCAGAAACAGTGGCTGAAGCGTTGTCGGAAATTCCAGGCGTGCCAGGACGATTCGAAAGTGTCCGGCTTGGACAGCCATTTCAAGTCATTGTGGATTACGCGCATACGCCCGATGGTTTAGAAAATGTTGTGCGAACAGCCCAGAGTTTTACCACAGGAAGACTTATTACAGTCTTTGGGTGTGGCGGAGACAGAGATCGAGGCAAGCGGCCGATCATGGCAGAGGCGGCCTCACAATGGAGCGATTTTGTCATAGTGACTTCGGATAATCCCCGTACTGAAGATCCAGATGAAATTATTAAAGAGGTGCTCATGGGGATTTCCGGCGTGGAGCATGTTGCCTTGAGAGATCGACGGGAAGCTATCTTGAGTGCTTGTCGCATGGCTAAGGCGGGAGATACTATTTTAATCGCAGGCAAAGGCCATGAAACCTATCAGATCTTTGGCACAGAGGTGCATCCGTTTGATGACCGGGAAGTAGCGCGTGAAGCATTAAGGGGGCTGGGATTTGGGCAAATGGACCGTTAAGACAGTGGCCCAAAATGCGAACGGTGTTCTGATTGGAAATCCGGATTTAGAGGTTTCAGGGTGCATTATAGATAGTCGTCAAGCTCAGGCAGGACAAATGTTTTTTGCCCTGCCTGGGGAAAAGGTTGACGGACATGATTTTATCGAAACCGCCTGGAAAAAAGGCGTGGTTCTAGTCATTGCGGAGGAAGATCGTTTCAAGGGACCGGTTGACGCTCCGACTGTGCCTGAAGGCAAGGCGCTACTTCTCGTCAATTCTGTATTTACAGCGCTGCAGGAGTTGGCGAAGGCGTGGCGCTTGGAGCTCGGGGCCAAGGTGGTCGGAGTCACTGGGAGCAATGGAAAGACGACCACAAAGGACATGATTGCCTCAGTACTGTCTCAACGTTTTCGCGTCTATTATAATAAGGAAAATCATAATAATGAATTGGGACTTCCCATGACAATTCTTAATGCTCCGCCTGATACGGAGATTTTAGTGCTCGAGATGGGAATGCGCGGTTTGGGCGAGATTAAAGCCTTATGTAACATTGCGAAACCGGATGTCGGAGTGATCACTAATATTGGCACAACGCATTTAGAACTGTTACTGACTGAGGAACGAATTGCTCAGGCTAAGTGGGAGTTAATTGACGCTTTGAAGAAAGATGGCCTTGCGATCATCAATGCTGAGGATCGGTTGTCCGTCCAAAAGGCGAAGCAGGATTTCCATTCCATTCGATTCTATGGCGTTGAAGGTGCTTTTGCAGAACCGGACGTTAAAGGATCTGAACTAAGAGCTTGGGGGCCCTTGGGAACCACTTTTGACGTAAACCATAGGGGCGAAAGCACCACCGTAAACCTTCCGCTACCCGGTAAGCATAATGTCTTAGACGCGCTAGCAGCGCTGGCAGTAGGCAAGGTTCTGGGGGTTTCGTTAGAGGAAGGGTGTACGGGACTGGGTGAGTTGAAAATGTCTAAAATGCGTTTAGAGGTACGATATGGGATCTTGGGAACGACGCTCTTGAACGATGTTTACAATGCCAATCCCATCTCGATGCAGGCTTCCTTGCAGGTGCTTAAGGAGCGAGCAGGTGAAAACAAGACGCTTGCTATTCTGGGTGAAATGTATGAACTAGGAACCCAAGCAGAATCGGGTCATCGTGAAGTTGGAGAAACACTTGCAAAGTTAGGTATCAGTGAATTAATTACCGTGGGTAAACTTGCCGAAGAGATTGCGCACGGAGCGCGTATAGCAGGGTATTCAGAAGAACACATTCAGGTGACGGCTACCCGCGAGGAAGCGGTTGAGAAAGCAAAAGATCTCCTCACCCTCTTTGGACCGTGGATATGGGTCTTGATTAAAGGGTCACGAGGGATGAAAATGGAAGAGATCACTGCTCAACTCGAAGAAACAGAGTAAAGGATGGAATTCACATGTCTGAGCGTTTGGTCATGGCGGCAGGATTAGCCCTTATCATTACGTTAGTTCTAGGACCTTTATTGATACCGGTCTTAAGGACTCTTAAGTTCGGACAAAATATACGAGATGATGGCCCTAAAAGACACTTGAAAAAAGCCGGAACCCCGACGATGGGTGGCATGATTTTTCTCGTAGGCATTATTATGAGTGCTTTGATTACGGCGGAACAACCCACTTCTCTGGAAATGGTGACGATGGTTGGAATCACCTTAGGATATGGCTTTATCGGCTTTATTGATGATTTTATCAAAGTAGTCATGCATCGTTCGTTAGGACTTCGTGCCTACCAAAAATTGGTGGGACAATTTGCATTGGCCTTTATTCTGATGTGGGTTTCGGTTCACTGGCTGGGCAGAGGGACGGATGTTGCAGTCCCGTTCACGTCTGTCCACTTTGATTTGGGCTGGTTTTACTATATCTTAATTTCTTTAGTGATCGTAGTTATGACCAATGCGGTGAATCTGACCGATGGGTTGGATGGCTTAGCAGCGGGAAGTACGATGGTTGCAGGTGCTGGTTATGTCGTGATTGCTCTTTTGGCCTCCAGTCAAGGCGGAGGCGTAGCGGTTTTAGCGCATGAGACTGATATGGCGGTCTTTGCAGCGGCCTTGGTCGGCGGAACGCTTGGCTTCCTGTGGTTTAATACGTATCCTGCACGTGTATTTATGGGGGATACGGGGTCTTTAGCCCTAGGTGGGGCCTTAGTGAGTCTTGCTGTTCTCACGAAGAGTGAATTGGTGTTAATAGTGATCGGTGGGTTATTTGCAATTGAAGCACTCTCAGTGATCATTCAGGTTATTTCGTTTCAAACCAGGGGCAAGCGGGTTTTCCGGATGAGCCCAATTCATCATCACTTTGAACTCGGGGGTTGGAACGAATGGAAAGTGGTGCTAGTTTTTTGGACGGTTGGGGTGATTTGTGCGATCCTTGGCGTGGCAGCGTATTTGCCTACGCTCGGCTAGCGAGGAACGTGGTGGAAAAATGCGATATAAGAAGAGAGCTGGTAGGTCATCATTTTAATGTCGGAACAATGGGAAACCGAGAGAATGATCATGCGGGATGCAAATTTACTGGATGTGGGCAGATTACAAGAGATATATAGTCACTCTCAAACGACAGAAGAATGGATTTGGGAGGATAAATTGACGCCCGAATATATACTGGAGGGTCTTAACAAGGGGCATTTACCACCGGGTGGGAGGAAAGAATTCTATAAAATTCAAGCAATGAGTTCCAAAATATCCTCTGAAATCGTGGGCTTTATTGAATTTTATCAGGGTTATCCAAACCAAGACATCTTGTATATCGGGACACTTTTGCTGGGTATGGACTACCGTAATCAACGTTATGGACAAGAGGTCATCCATCAGCTATGTGATCGGGCACGAAAATCAGGGTTTTCTGAAGCAAGGCTTGGTGTAACTCTGAAAAATTGGTTAGGAATATATTTCTGGACTAAATTAGGTTTTAATTCCATATTAAAGTTTCGTGGAGAAAAATTACTTACCAAGGATTCTCTTGCATTATTGGAACTTGGTAAAACCTTATAGAACCGAGGTGAGATATTTATTATGGAAAGAGAACAGACGCTATCTTATATTTTGGATGCCTATCCGTATCCAATTATATTTGTTGACTGTGACCATATGATCAAGTACATGAATAAAAGGGCAGAATACCATTATTATCAAGAACGTGGTTACCGTGATTTGATGGGTAAATCTATTTTTGATTGTCATCAAAATCCCAAATCGGAGGAAATGATAAAATCGATTGTGGCACAATTCCAAAACCATGCGAATGAAGTCTTTTTAAAAGTGAACTGCAGTAATCAAAGGATTTACATTGTGCCTGTGAGGGATGAAAACGGGGACTTAATAGGATATTTTGAAAGGTTTGAAATGAACTTGCAAAAATAAGCCTCTCTAGGCATATCGTTAATATGGCTAGAGCTACTTGAGTCGGAAATTTATTGATGGAGGACTAATAAAGTGAATTGGATAGATAAACGGGTACTGGTCATTGGGGCAGGCTTGAGTGGTCAAGCGGCTGTACATAAACTGCAGAGTTTGGGTACGGAGGTTTTTCTGACGGATAGTAAGTCAATGGACCACCTCACGGGTGTCAAGGAATTACAACTTGATCCAGAGCATTTACTGCTTGGTAGCTTGCCGCAATTAGAGGCGATTAAACCTAATCTTATCGTCTTATCTCCAGGGGTATCTCCTAAACTTTCCTTGGTACAGGAAGCCCTTGCTCAAAATGTGACGGTGTGGAGTGAAGTTGAGCTTGCTATGGTTGATTGCCTGGCTCTCTGCGTTGGGGTAACTGGCACGAATGGGAAAACTACGACCACCTCATTAATCGGTGAATTAGCAAAGCGAACGAGTCGGCCAACTGCCGTGGCAGGAAATATTGGCGTTGCTTTAAGCGGACAAGTGAAAGATTTGGGAGATAACAGTATTGTTGTGGCTGAACTTTCTAGTTTCCAATTAGAATTCGTTGATAAATTTCGAGTCCAGGTGGCGATTTTACTCAATATTACTCCGGATCATTTGGACAGGCATGGCACGCTGGAAGCTTATTTTGAGGCCAAAACCAAAATATTTAAAAACCAAATTGCGACAGATTTGGCCATCTTAAACTGGGATGACTCGATAGTGCGTGGCTTGGGACCAACATTAAAAAGTAGAGTCATGTATTTTAGCTCGACGTCGTTTTTGCAAGAGGGGATTAGTCTTTGGCAGGATCAAATTGTCTACGCCGAAAAGGGGACTATGATTCCTATTATTTCCCGCAAGGAACTCCATCTTCGCGGTGCCCATAATTTAGAGAATGTTATGGCGGCCGCGGCGGCAGCGAGGGCGTTTGGTCTTTCTTGGACTGAGATCGCTGAAGGACTCACTGAGTTTAAAGGTGTGGAGCACCGAGAAGAAATTGTAGGGACGTTTGAGGGAGTCCTTTTTGTGAATGATTCTAAAGGGACTAATACTGACGCAGCAACCAAGGCTTTACTTGCCTTTGACGAACCCTTGGTCCTCCTGGCGGGGGGCAAAAACAAAGGGCTCGATTTTCATGATTTCATGAAAGTGGTTAAGGTAAAGGTCAAAAGTCTCGTTTTATTGGGCTTAGCGGCTGATGAGATGGAGCAAGCGGCGCGTGATGAAGGCGTTCAGAATATTATTAGGGCGACCACCTTCGAGGATGGCGTAGAGAAAGCAATCGCTGAAGCGATCCCAGGAGATGTCGTTTTATTATCCCCTGCTTGTACAAGTTGGGATATGTTTAAGAGTTTTGAAGAAAGAGGGGAATTGTTTAAGGAGTTAGTGCGTAGGCATTATAGGACACCCATTTAGGCAATTAAAGGGGGAACTAGACATGCGTAGGCATCGACCAGATATGGTCTTGCTTGGATCGATTTTGGCTCTGTTAACTGTAGGGTTTGTTATGGTGTATAGTTCAAGCGCGGTAAGAGGGTACATACTGTTTGATGATCCATATCACTTTCTCAAGATGGAGGTATTATGGATCATACTGGGACTCGGGGCGATGGCCCTAAGTATGTTGGTGGATCTGCGCCAGTTGCGTAGATTTGCGAAACCGATCCTGTTTATTGCGATTGCTTTACTCATTGCCGTGAAAATCCCGGGTATCGGGCGCAGAGTCAATGGCGCAGACCGCTGGATTGGACTGGGGCCGTTGTCGATTCAACCGTCTGAAGTGATTAAGCTTTCTATGGTGTTGGTGATGGCCCATTTACTGGCGCTTGATCCGCGTAAGATTCAATCATTTCGTAAAGGGGTACTACCCATTCTTGGTTTACTTGGGGTGATTGCAGGACTTATTATGCTTCAACCTGATCTGGGAACGACCTTGGTCATAGCGGCAACAGCATTTTTTATGTTGATTGCAGCGGGAGCAAGGGCCAGCCATATCAGCGCCTTAATCGGGGCAGGTCTGGGGTTAGTGGTTGCAGCTATTGTAGCAGCGCCTTACCGAATGCGACGTATCTTTGCCTTTTTAGATCCTTGGGCTGACCCTTTAGGAAAAGGGTACCAGACCATTCAGGCGCTGTTAGCCTTAGGACCAGGTGGCTTATTTGGCTTGGGTTTAGGGCAAAGTCGACAGAAGTTTCTTTATTTGCCGGAAAACCATACTGACTTCATCTTCGCCATGATTGGAGAGGAACTTGGTTTCATCGGTGCTTCTTTGGTCGTCTTACTCTTTTTCCTCTTCGCTTGGCGTGGCTTCCGGGTGGCGATGAGGGCACCTGACGCATTTATGGGCTTTCTCGCCGTTGGGCTAACGGCCATGGTATCCATACAGGCCATGATTAACATGGGTGTCGTGAGTGGGGTATTGCCGGTGACAGGGATTACCTTACCGTTTATAAGTTATGGTGGCACATCGCTAGTCTTCACAATGTTAGGCGTGGGTGTTTTGCTAAATATTTCGCGTGAAGTGAAGTAAGGAAGGGGTATAAAAGTGCGTGTAATATTGACGGGTGGTGGAACCGGTGGGCATATTTATCCCGCGCTAGCCATTGCCAAAGGGTTGGTAATGCGTGATCCTGAGACGGAAATTCTCTATGTGGGAATTAGGGATGGAATGGAGGCCCGGTTGGTGCCGGAAGCGGGTATTACGTTTGCGGGGATTTCTGGAAAAGGCCTGCCACGCAAATTGAGTTTGGATACCCTGAAAGTGATCGGCAAAAGCTTCAAGGCTCTTTGGGAGACGAAGAAAATTTTGCGTGAGTTTCATCCAGATCTTGTAGTAGGCACCGGTGGATTTGTGTCTGGGCCCGTTGTTTTGACGGCGGCTCTTTTTAATATTCCAACGTTGCTCCATGAACAAAATGCCATGCCTGGGATTACCAATCGCATTTTAGCGAGGTTTGTACGACGTGTCATGGTGACGTTCCCTGAGAGTATGCAGCGTTTTGGTGTTCGGAAAAAATTGGAGTTGGTAGGGCTCCCCGTACGTTCTGAAATTGGACATGTTTCTCGTGAGGCAGGGGCAAAGCATTTTAAGTTACGACCGAATCGCTTGACCTTGCTGGTGACCGGTGGAAGCAGAGGCGCTCGCACGTTAAATCAGGCCATGATCGAGGTCTTGGCGCGTCTTAGCAAGCGTTCGGACATTCAGGTGATCTGGGCCACCGGAAACGCGACGTATACGGAAACTATAGAGGGTTTAAAGAAAAGAGACATCTCCTGGGATCGTCCGGAGTGGAAGGTTCTAGAGTATTTGAAAGATATGCCGCAAGCCTTAGCTTGTGCGGACCTCTTCATTGGACGGGCAGGCGCAGCCTCCTTGGCAGAGTTGATGATAACAGGTCTGCCAAGTTTATTAATTCCCTACCCCTATGCAGCGGAAAATCATCAAGAACATAATGCCCAGGCCATCGTTCAAGCGGGTGCTGCCAAAATGATTTTGGACTCAGAATTGGATGGGGTACGCTTGTGGAAAGAAGTGGAGGAACTGATTTCTCAACGCTCCCTTCTCACTAAAATGGGAGCCGCTGCCTCGAAACTGGCGCAACCGCAGGCTTTAAATAAGATTGTAGATCTCTGTAAGGCAACCGCTTGGCATTGACTTTAAGTCTAGAATATAGGAAACTACTTCAGAGGGCGTTTTAACGCCCTTTGAAGTTTAACCATCGAATGAAACCTTTTTGAACTCACCTGCTCACACCTTTTTACTCCATTGCATAGCATATGGCAGTAACCAAATGAAAGGAGTGAGCGTGGTGTGGCCAAAGAGAAAGATACAATTGGTTGCCTCTTCTGCGGCTCCCGGAATTGCCGGAGTTCGAGCCGTACTGAAAGGAATCCAGCTTGAATTTTCTGAGGGGGAGGATTTAAGCGAGGAAATGATGCAAAAGTGGTGGGAGTTGCCTTTTGATCAAATGGCTGAGGCCAATGAGCCAGACCCCGTCACGGATGTAGTATTCTGGTCGGAGGAGACGGAACATAATATTTGGCGAGGAAAAGCGCTCGCAGAAGGTTTAAATCAACATTCTATTCAGTCGTTTATACATAATATTTTGGAAGATGAAGTGATCTTAGGGGTTTCTGAACCGACGATTTTCATTGAAGGACGTCCCTTGTTAGGGCATGTTTTGCAGAAGGCAGGGTTCGAACCAACGATACTCTGGCCGACGTCTGACGGGGAATGGCAATGCGAACGATTACAGGGCAACCTTTGGGTCGTACCAGAAGCTTGGCAGGTCAGTCTTGTAGGTGAAAGTTTGCTTGGGAGAAGTACCGTTGATGTCGAACACCAAGCAACGTGGGTAGTCCGGGAAACGACGCTTGATTTTTATCAGGGGCAAGATGGTTTGAAATTCGTTGGCCAAGTTCCAAGGTGGCCGGAACCGATGGAAGAGCAAGTCGCTGTTGAGACCATAGCAAAGTGTCTTGACCTAGGCGTTTCCTGGCTGGATATTCGCTTGGCCCTTAACCTTGTTTTTAAGGATCTAATAATAACAGATAACTTGAGGTGGAACATCGATGATATTGGACGGAATGCCGGGACGAGTGGAGAAGAATTACCCACTGAACCAATTGACCACGTGGAAGATTGGTGGGCCAGCTGAAACTGCGTATTGGCCGCAAACTAAGGAAGATCTGTCGACCGTGTGGCAACGTGCCCAAGCGGCAGAAGTCCCAGTTTGGTTAATAGGGCAGGGCTCTAATCTACTATTGCCGGATGAAGGGCTTCCCGGCATTACGGTGGTCACCACCTATCTTCGCAAGGTAGAATGGGGAAACTATACAGTTCAGGTTGAAGCGGGATACTCCTTAGCTCGTTTAGCTCAAGAAGCAGGGGAACGGGGCTTTAGTGGCTTGGAATTTGCTCGGGGAATACCAGGATCCGTGGGTGGCGCAGTCATGATGAATGCGGGTGCTCATGGAGGAACTATGGCGCCTCACATTATGAATGTTACGGCACTTTGGTCAGATGGTACCGTTAAGACCGTTGAAAAATCTGAACTTGAATTCGCTTATCGATTCTGTTCGTTGCGCGGTCAGGCGTGGGTGTTGGAAGTCGAACTCGAGTTTTCCCCTGGGGATAGAAGCCTGATTTTGCAGGAAATGAAAGAACACTTAACCAAGAGAGCGATCAACCAACCACTAGAGAAACCTAGTGCCGGAAGTGTTTTCCGAAATCCTCCGGGTGATTCAGCCGGTCGGTTAATTGAGGCTGCCGGTTGGAAAGGGAGAAGCATTGGTGGGGCTCAGGTCTCGACGAAACACGCGAACTTTATCGTGAATACTGGGAACGCCAAGGCTCAGGATGTACTCGCTTTGATGGAAGGTATCCAGAGAGATGTACAGTTGAAATTTGGTATCTCGTTAAAATCTGAAGTAGCGTACTTGCAATTAGAAGTGAATACACACACACTATTTCACCCTAAGCAAGTAGCGATTAATACGGATAAAAAGGGGGTATGATCATGGCGATGGACCGCTATGTCATCACTGGAAAACAACGATTAAACGGAAAAATCAAGGTAAGCGGAGCAAAGAACTCTTCGCTTCCCCTAATAGCTGCAGCCATACTAGGCGAAGGGACATCTACTTTGTTAGAAATCCCGGACTTAGTAGATATAACGCATATGATTGAGGTTCTTGAACATCTAGGCTGTGGGGTTGTGCGCCAAGATGAGGCGATGCACATCAATGCTGGAGGGCTAGAGTCCTGTGAGGTCGATGAGGCCCTTATGCGGAAGATGCGGGCGTCTAATCTTATTCTAGGACCGTTATTAGCCCGGTTCGGACGGGTAAAGATATCCAGACCGGGAGGCTGCGCAATTGGTTCCCGTCCCATGGATCAACATATTAAAGGGCTTGAACAATTAGGGGTTAAGGTTCGAGAGAAACATGGCTATATTGAGGCTTGGACGGATCATTTACAAGGTGCCGATGTCTACCTAGATGTTCCGAGTGTTGGGGCTACAGAAAATATTATGATGGCCGCTGTCTTAGCAACAGGAACCACTGTGATTCGCAATGCGGCACGAGAACCCGAAATTGTAGATTTACAGAATTTCTTAAACAAGATGGGCGCAAAAGTTCGGGGCGCAGGGCTCGATGCCATCAGGATTGACGGTGTGAAGAAGCTCCACCCTACAGAACATACCGTCATACCGGATCGCATAGAAGCAGGGACGCATATGATTGCCGCGGTGATGACTCAAGGCGATGTGGTCATCGAAAATGTGATACCAGAACACTTGGAACCAGTGATTGCTAAAATCAGTCAGGCAGGCGCGTTGGTCACCCTTAACGATGATTCGATTCGCGTTCAACAGCGGGGAAGAATTCGAAGCGTTGACCTGAAGACCATGCCCTATCCGGGATTTCCAACAGATATGCAACCACAATTTATGGCGATGCTCTCGTGCGCAGAAGGAACAAGCATCATCACGGAAACAATCTTTGAAAACCGCTTTCAACATGTGGATGAATTACGTCGTATGGGCGCAAAAATTACGGTAGAGGGCAGAACGGCTATTATTCGGGGGGTTCAGACGTTAGAAGGTGCCTTCGTCGAGGCTACAGACTTACGGGCAGGGGCGGCACTGTTCTTGGCAGCTTTAGCAGCTGAGGAGGTAACCGTACTCGAAAACGTGAACTATATTGATCGAGGGTACGAAAATTTAGAAGTGAAATATCGCCAGTTGGGTGCGAAATTACTGAGAATATTTCAAGAAGGATAAAATCTTAGTTCGTGGTTCATGTTTGAAATACCCTTTTCAATCTTTGAACCACGATAATTGATTGATTCACCACGAAAATGGCGTGTTATATGAAAAAAATATTATAATAACATAGCACAATAGGACTGTATTCGTTATACTGGGTTAAGGAGGAATTGCGCAATGCAACCCACAAAAATGAATACGTCCTTTCTCTATGCGGTTGTCTTAATGATTTTGATTTCCTTGGGCTTGGCGCTGTTCCTTCGGTCGAGTGCTTTTACCGTGCAACACGTCACAATACAGGGGCTCAAGCTAAGTCCGGAAAGCGAAATCTTAAAACTAGCCAATGGGGTTCAGGGGCAAAACCTATTTTTATATGACAAAGAGGCCCTGGAACAGAAAATAACCATTCATCCACTTGTAAAAAGTGTTCAGTTTCAACGGAAACTTCCTCACACGCTGGTGGTTATAGTGACTGAACGGGCGCCAGTCGCCTTGATCGTTGTACCCAAGGGGGTCTTGGAGGTGGATGCTGAGGGGACTTTTTTACGTCGATTAGAAAGTTGGCCGAAAGTGGATCATCCTGTGCTGACCGGAATTAATCTGAAGGACACGGTAGGACCCGGTCAAAGCTTAGCAAACCCAGCCCTCACGTTGTCTTTGAATTTACTGGGACAAGCCCCCCCAGACTTACTTTCTCAGATGGGGGAGCTTAACGTAAATCCCAAGCAACAAATGACGTTGTACTTACGAAGTGGGGTTGAAGTGCGATTGGGACAAGCGACTGACTGGAAACCTAAATTGAATGCACTTTATCAGCTGATCAGCGATAATGAGTATAAGTCCTTTCAGCAAGGGGTAAAATATATTGATTTCACGGCGGCGAAACCTGTTATCGGTCGCTAAGTTAGAGAGGAAGAAAGCTCATGTGGTTACCGCTCTTAGGTTTGATTTTAGGATTGGCCATTGGATATGTCAGCCCGTTTTCAGTGCCGATCGAATACGCTAAATATTTATCGGTAGGAATATTAGCAGCCCTAGATTCGGTGTTAGGTGGGATCCGTTCTGCACAGGAGGAACATTTCGACAGCACAGTGTTTTTATCTGGTTTTTTTAGCAACATGCTCTTGGCAGCTTTTTTAGCGTACGTCGGTGATCGTATAGGCGTGGATCTTTATTTGGCGGCAGTTGTTGCGTTTGGTGTAAGGTTATTCCAAAATTTAGGAAGTATTCGACGACATCTCATAAAGAAGTAATTTGTAGTCTAATTCAGGAGAATAGGCAGGGTGTTTGCTGAAAGTTTTTATTCAAAAAAAAAGGGTTAAAGCATAGTCATAACGAATTTATTATGTTGTGTGTATTAAAGTACTTAATAGATAATTTCTGCTGGTTATGGTTCAAAGAATTCAGTGAATACATGTTTGGACGGCGCAGTTGAATATTTGTTATGATCTGTACTTTTCCAAAGCATAGAAACCAGAATTAAGCGAGGGGGTTAAAGCCTAAATGCTAGAATTTGATACAGACTTAAACCAGTTTGCAGAGATTAAAGTCATTGGTGTTGGTGGCGGTGGAAACAATGCGGTTAATCGTATGATTACCGCTGGCTTACAAGGGGTATTTTGTTACAGTCAATACAGACTCTCAGGCCTTACAACTCTCTCAAGCAGGCGAGAAAGTGCAAATAGGGACGAAGTTGACTAAAGGACTTGGAGCCGGCGCAAATCCAGAAATAGGTGCTAAGGCGGCGGAAGAAAGCCGTGATGAAATTGCTCGGGTATTACAAGGCGCGGATATGGTCTTCGTCACTGCAGGTATGGGCGGCGGAACGGGCACTGGAGGAGCACCCATTGTGGCCGAAGTGGCTAAGGAAATGGGCGCACTAACGGTCGGTGTTGTAACACGTCCGTTCACCTTTGAAGGTCGTAAACGGGCTATGCAGGCAGAAAAGGGTATAGCGGAGCTTAAATCTAAAGTGGATACGCTCATTACTATTCCAAATGATCGCTTGCTGCAAGTGGTGGACAAGCATACAACGATTCATGAAGCGTTTCGCATAGCGGATGATGTTCTACGGCAAGGTGTTCAAGGGATTTCAGATCTCATTGCAGTGCCTGGCCTAATAAATTTGGATTTCGCCGATGTTAAGACGATCATGTCCAATACGGGTTCTGCCCTGATGGGTATCGGTCAGGCAACTGGGGAAAACCGTGCGTCTGATGCAGCTCGTAAAGCAATTTCTAGCCCGTTACTGGAAACTTCCATTGAGGGGGCCAAAGGTGTGCTTCTTAATATTACTGGCGGGGTTAATTTAACCCTCTTCGAAGTGAACGAAGCCGCAGGGATTATTGCAGAAGCTGCAGACCCCGACGCAAATATTATTTTTGGAGCAGTCATTGATGAGAACCTCAAGGAAGAGATCCGAGTCACTGTCATCGCGACTGGATTTGATCAGCATTGGGCCGGCTTTGGAGGAGAGCCTGAAACTGGAAAAGTTCAGGACAATATTATCAAGCCGATCTCCAAAGAAGGCGACGTTGATATTCCAGAGTTTTTAAGGCGTAGGCGTTCATAGTATAGGGTTCCTTGAGGCGCAGGTCATGGCCTGCGCCTCAAGCGTTGGCGTTAACCAAGCTTCTTACCTTACTCAATAAAAAACCTGTCTGAAATAGAGAGTCTATTTCAGACAGGTTTTTTATTGCTCATAAATGCTCACAGCAAAGCTATCCCCCTGATATGTCGACACATCCTGTCGACATATCAGGGGGATAGAATAATTAGGACATCATTGACATGAGTTCTCCTAAAAAATACCATTATTACGCCCGGAAAGCGACAGCTTTTACAGCCGTTTTTAGGTATAATTCTTTGAGAAGCGTATGGAAAGGATGCACCAGATGGGCGGAGTAGAAACTTATCTCGATCTGGATATTCTCATTAATGGAGGGATGGACACTCTTATCCTGACTCTTACCTGCCGACTGATGCACTTCAAGGTCCGGCCCTGGCGTATTTTTGCTGGAGTCCTTCTAGGTGCAATCCCGGTAATCTTAGCCTGCTATTCCGCGCCTCCGTGGACCACGTTAAGCAAATGGGTTGTTCCGTTTCTAATGGTTGGAGTTGCTTTCCCTGTCAAGAAACTCTCCACTTTTTTGAAGGCAATGGTTGGGTTTTGGCTTCTTTCAGCAGGACTCGGAGGATTTGTGGTTGCTTCATGGGGGTGGGTGCAATTTGATAACGGATTAGGTCGCGACGTCTTTGCACTGGCTCTAAACAATTTTTGGATGCTTCCGGTGGGTGGGGTAATCTGGTGGTTTTTACAGCGTCTTTGGCAGCGCTGGCAGGAAAGGAACTCAGTATTAGAGCAAACTATTTACAAATTAGAAATTGATTTTGGTGGTGAAGAGCAGGGGGTTGTTTGCATTAAAGCGTTGCTGGACACTGGGAATGATTTACGAGATCCGATGACCGGGTCTCCGGTTATTCTTTTGGAGGAGGAGGTTGCTGCAGCTTCTTTGCCAGAAAATATGCGAGCCTTCCTAGATATCCCCTGGAAAGACTGCGCAGACCCTTGGCCACTCTTATGGAAGGTCAATCCCAGTTTAATAAAACACCTTGTATTTATTCCTTTTCAAGCCATTGATCATAAGAGTTGGTTGTTGGGGATACGACCTGAGCGAGTGACGTGTTTTGATAAAGAAGGAGCGCGACAGATTAAGGCAACAGTGGCACTCGTCAAACAAGTGTTAAGTGTAAAGGGCGAATATCAAGCTTTAATACACCCGGAACATGTGCAGAAAGGTTGAGATGTTTATATGATGTGGTGGAGGAATGTTCAAAATAGGGTCAGACAACTATGGTTCCAACTTGTTCAAAAAGTCTGTGGAGTCAGCGGGATTTATTATGTTGGCAGTAGTGAAGCTCTTCCGGCACCACTCAACTCCGAAGAAGAAGGCGCCCTGTTGGAACGCTTGGAATCAGGAGACCATTCCATTCGGGATATATTAATTGAGCGTAACTTACGCCTAGTTGTCTATATTGCTCGGAAATTTGAAAATACTGGCATAGGCATTGAAGACCTTGTATCCATAGGAACCATTGGCTTAATTAAAGCAGTCAATACCTTTGACCCCTCTAAGAAAATAAAACTGGCGACGTACGCTTCACGGTGTATTGAAAATGAAATACTCATGTATTTAAGACGGAACAATAAAACCCGTTCAGAAGTATCGTTTGATGAACCGTTAAACATTGATTTGGATGGGAACGAATTACACTTATCCGATGTTCTAGGTACGGATAATGACATAATTTCTAAGCCGATTGAAGAACAGGTAGACCGGCAATTGTTGCATCTAGCCATGGGGAGGCTAGCGAATAGAGAAAAGGTCATTATGGAACTAAGATTTGGTTTGGATAACGGCGTTGAGAAAACACAGAAAGAAGTCGCTGATCGACTGGGAATCTCGCAGTCCTATATTTCTCGTCTTGAAAAAAGAATTATTCGCAGATTACGGAAAGAATTTTGTCGATTAGAATAACATAAAGTTTGTTCGGGCATACTTCCCATCAGAATTGTTGGCTGGGGAGGTGTCGGATTTTGGCGTTAAACAAAGTTGAGATTTGTGGAGTAAACACCTCGAAATTGCCAGTTCTAAACAGCATTAAGATGAAAGAGCTGTTTGTGATCTACCAAGCGGGAGATCGCAGCGCTCGGGAAAAGCTCATCCATGGAAATCTCCGTCTTGTTCTCAGTGTGATTCAGCGGTTTACAAATCGGGGAGAGTATGTGGATGATCTATTTCAGGTAGGCTGTATTGGTTTGATGAAAGCAATTGACAATTTTGATCTTGGACAAAATGTAAAGTTTTCTACTTATGCTGTCCCCATGATTATTGGGGAAATTCGCCGTTACCTGCGAGATAATAATCCAATTCGAGTGAGCAGATCCCTGCGGGATATAGCCTACAAGGCCCTCCAGGTGAGAGATCAGCTGGTCTGTGAACACTCACGAGAACCAACTGTGACAGAGATTGCTAAGAAGCTGGCGTTGCCGCGAGAAGACGTCGTGTTTGCCCTAGATGCTATTCAAGAACCCATCTCTTTGTTTGAACCGATCTATCATGACGGAGGGGATCCAATCTTTGTTATGGATCAAATTGGGGATGATAAGCAATCTGACACTGGCTGGGTTGAGGGGCTTGCAGTGCGTGAAGCCTTACGACGACTGAGTGAACGTGAAAAGCTCATTTTGTCCTTGCGGTTTTTTAATGGCAAGACTCAAATGGAAGTGGCTGATGAGATCGGAATATCCCAGGCTCAGGTATCGCGACTTGAGAAATCTGCGATGCAACACATGCGCAAATACGTGTAACTACGAGGCACGACGCACGAGATACGAAGCAATGCTTCGTATCTCGTAAATATGTGTGAGTGTAGGCTATTTTAAGTCTCTCCCTCATAAGATGATATATAAGGAACGATGCTCGGATTCGAAACACGAACCACGAACCTCGAACATCGACTGGGGGGGGGCTACCAATGCGGATCTCGGATTTGAGATTATTGGATGTTGTTAATGTTAAGGATGGAAGAAGATTAGGGCCCATAAAAGATCTTGATTTGGATCTGGAACGAGGCGTCGTCAAAGGGATTATTGTGCAGGGACCCTCGAGAAGTCGGGGACTCTTTGGTAGTGGTAAGTCGGACGATTTTGTTCTCCCTTGGGACCGGGTCAAGAAAATTGGCGTTGACGTTATCTTAGTTGACGCCAATGACCTTCCTGAATTTAATACAGACCAGGATGATCGACGCTAATAATATGTAGGCTTTAAAGCATAAGTCCGCTGTTTATGTAAAACAGGGGCTTATGTTTGTTGTTTATAAAGAAATTAGAACTTATAACTGGTTTGTCCTCTGGGAAATTAAATGATATATTTAGAGGTAATCAAAGGAGTTATAGTATGAGTTGGAAATGGCAAAAAAGAGGCAGTTTACAGGTCCTAACCCTTTCAAAATGGGAAGCTGAAGGGATTGACTTGGGATTCTCGACTCGTGTTGGGGGAGTGAGCAAGGTTCCCTACGATTCGTTCAATTTAGGGTTACATGTGGGTGATGACCCTGCGGCGGTTTTGGAAAATCGTAAGCAGTGGTTGGATCAAGGGGAGGTTCCTTGGTCGAGCGCGGTCGTGGGCGAACAGGTTCATGGGACCAATGTATTATGGGTGAGTGAAGAAGACGGGGGTCGTGGGATTCGTGAATTGGAGACTGCAATCCCTTCTGTTGATGGATTACTGACTCAGAGTACCGTTGGATTAATGGCCTTTTTTGCGGATTGTGTCCCTCTTTTCTTCTATTTTCCAGATATTAAGGCGGTTGGAATCGCGCATGCGGGGTGGAAGGGAACTGCCCATAAGATCGGGCAAGGCGTCTTAGAGTGTTTAGAAAAAGCTGGAGGACGACTTGAAAATGCCTGGGTAGCGATCGGACCAAGTATCGGGCCGTGTTGTTACATCGTCGATGAAACCGTGGCAACGCAGTTCCGTGCAAACTTTAATAAAACCCCGTTTCTGTCAAAGCAAGAGGATGGCCATTATCGATTGGATTTATGGGAGGCTAACAGGACCACACTTTTGGAAAAGGGCGTTCGCCAGGAAAACATTGATGTGGTAGAGGTTTGTACAGCACACAATCCTGAATGGTTCTTTTCTCATCGGCGTGATGGAGCTCGTACGGGACGGATGGCAGCGTGGATTCAGCTCAAAGTCAGTCGTTAGTCGCTGAATGCTCGAAATTGTTTGTAAGATCGAATGAGGAGGATTTAGTTGACAACAATATTAGTGGTTGATGACGAGGAACCCATCCAAGAACTTCTCAGATTTAATTTGGAAAAGGAAGGGTACGTTGTTTGTGGTGCAACGGATGGTCAGGAAGCCTTAAAACATGTGGACTCCGATCATCCAGATCTCATTGTACTGGATTTAATGCTGCCGGGAATGGATGGTTTAGAGGTTTGTCGGAGACTTAGGTCTAACCCGAAATTCCAGCACATCCCAATCATTATGTTAACTGCCAAGGGCGAAGAGATTGACACCGTCTTAGGTCTGGAGCTGGGGGCGGACGATTATATGACGAAACCCTTCAGTCCACGTGAATTATTAGCACGAATCAAAGCTCGTTTGCGTCGCCCGAATTCGCTGGACGAGACGGAAACTCAGATGATTATTCGTGGGGAGCTGCGGGTGGACGTCACCGGGTTTCGTGTTCACGTTCGAGGCGTGGAAACTGAGTTAACGCCTAAAGAATTCGAGCTTCTACGCGTTTTAGTGGCTCACCCAGGAAGAGTATATTCTCGGGAAGAGTTGTTGGAACGAATTTGGGGGTATGAATACGATGGGGATACTCGAACGGTCGATGTCCATGTACGACACCTGCGTTTGAAGATTGAAAAAGACCCCTCGAATCCAGACTATATTGAGACACTCCGCGGGATCGGTTACCGCTTTAAAGGATAGGGCGACGATGAGTATAAAGTGGCGAATAACGGGACTTTTTCTTGTAATGACGGGACTTTCTCTTCTTATATTTTGGGTTGGCGAGAGTGTAAGTATCGCCTCAAACATGCTACGTTTTAATCTTGGCTTTACACTTTTAGCCGTGTTTCTTCCCGCAAGCGTTGTTTACTTCTCCACCAGCCAATTATCAGGGAGGATGGAGAAACTGTACTTTGCGACGCAAAGGATTGCTAGGGGAGATTTTGAACATATTCATTTATCGGATTCGACCGATGAGCTTGGACAATTCACCACGGAACTCAATAACCTGTCCCGTCACGTAGAAATAATAGTGCAAAATGGAACGCAGGAAGCTTACAAAATGGAGACCATTTTGGCGGGAATGCAAGAAGGCGTCGTGGCAGTGGATCACGTGGGACAAGTTGTTTTGGTGAATGCAGCGGCTGAGAACATCTTTGAACGTCAAGGCGAAAAGGGAGAATTAATCTCTCTGTTGGAGCTGACGTATGATTCGGAATTGGAATATTTGATCCGAAAGGTGCTTTCAGGGCAGCAACTTTCCGCTACGCGCGAAAACCTTATCGGACAAAGGACCGTTGAGATGCAGATCAACCCAATTTTAAGTGGGCAGGGTCAAATAAACGGAGCGGTTATAGTGATTCATGATGTGACTGAGCTTCGGAGACTTGAGCAAATGCGGACAGACTTTGTCGCCAATGTTTCTCATGAGCTTAGAACGCCACTAACCTCCATTAAAGGATTTGTTGAGACACTGCTGGATGGAGCGGCAGAAGACCCCACCCTGAGAGATCGATTTTTAAAGATTATTCAAGCAGAAACCTTGCGGTTGCAACGTCTGATCGAAGACCTGCTTACGTTAGCACATTTTGAAGGCCGCGATAATCACCCTACAATGAGTGCTGACAAAGTGAGTTATGTCCAAAAGGCGTATGAAACTATAAAACCAGTCATCCAAAGTTTTGCTCAGACCAAAGGAATCATCGTAGAGGTAGATCTCCCGGAAACCCTACCCCCGTTATTAATAGGAGAAAACCTTCTGAGTCAACTTCTCTTAAACCTGTTAGAGAATGCGGTTAAATATACAACAGAGGGACGTGTATGGCTGAAAGTACAGGTGCGACAGGAAACTATGCACTTGGAATTCGGAGACACGGGCTGTGGCATCCCACAAGAGATGTTGCCTCGAATATTTGAGCGTTTTTATCGAGTAGATAAGGCTCGTTCTAGGGAACAGGGGGGAACGGGGTTGGGTCTTAGCATTGTGAAACATATGCTGGAAGGCGTGGGTGGTAAAATAAGCGTGACGTCTCAGATAGGCGTGGGGACTATCTTTGTGTGTGATTTGCCAAGAGCGTTATTGTAGTTAGATATTCGTAGTGCGTAATTCAAAGGTGGAAATTGAACATAGATTTGGAGGGTGCTATGGAGCGGAAAAGAAGAAAGCCAACCGTTTGGTTGTGGAGTGTTCTGTTGATCGTTATAGGCGTAGGAGCTTTCTGGTTCAATCGCTCTGATTTTTCATCAAAAACCATTAAATATGCGGTGGCCGAAACAGGAACAATTACGCATGAACGTAAGGTTGTGGCAACGTTTGCAAACACGGAACGAACAATATCTGCTCCGCAAACTGGGAGTATTAAATATATCGGCGAAGATGGACAGCGCTTCAGGAATGGGGATGGTGTTGCGACCCTTCACCCGGTCGGAGCTGCTCCTGGAACTGACCTACAGAATGCACGGGACCAAACAATTTCGACTACGATGGCGGGGTTGTTTTTCCACCAAACAGATGGCCTAGAAACAATCATTACTCCTGAAAACTTAGCTTCAGTGGATCTGGAGAAATTATTGGCGGCACCGGCAACTGTTAAAATTACAGGAGCAACGGTTCAATCAGAGGAGTTTGTGGGTAAAATAGTCAATAACCTGATTCCCACCCAGGCATTCCTTGAACTGACCAGTATCGAGGGTCTCACGGTGGGAAAGACGATGCGATTAATGGTGGGAGAGCAAACAATTCGAGCTGAAATTTTGCTCAAATCAGAGAAACCAAGGGGCGTTGTGGTTGCGTTTCCTCATTATATCGATGGATCAGCGACCAAGAGACGTCAAGAAGTGTCTTGGATCTACCAAGCGCCGACGAGTGGCGTGCTCGTTCCCCGGAGTGCACTGTGGACTCAGGGAGAGGATCTAGGAATTTTTCTTTGGAACGACGGAGTGATCGATTTTAAAAAGGTTAAAGTACTTGATCAAAATGACAGTCAGGCGTGCATTGAAGATATGACGAATGGTATCCCCATCGTGATTACGCCCCGTGACGGACTGGAAGGTTTAGTCGCTAATGTAAAATAATATTTAGGACAGGCAGGAAACGACGAAGTAGCGTAGAATTCATTGCGAAGGAGATATTCTGGATGTTGACAAATGCTGGTATTGAACAAAGCTTAACCGAAGTTCGTCAACGGATAGACCAAGCTGCAGACCGGAGTCATCGGGACCCTGGAACCATCCGTTTATTGGCCGTGTCTAAAACCCAGCCAGTGTCAGCTTTGGAGGAGGCATACCACGCTGGACAACGTAGGTTTGCAGAAAATCGTGTCCAAGAATGGTTAGCGAAAGCGCCTGCTCTTAAGAAAGATTGCGAATGGCACCTGGTGGGAAGTCTCCAAACTAACAAAGTGAAGTATTTAGATCCATCCGTTTTTATGATTCATTCACTTGATCGGTTTTCGTTATTAAAGAACCTTAACTCACGAGGAGAACAATGTGGTATAATTTGGACGACCTTAGTTCAAGTCAATATCGCAAGGGACCCCGCTAAGGCAGGACTTAAGCCAGAGGAAGTTCCGGACTTTTTAAATTCCATCGGTGATTATCCACATATCCAAGTGCAAGGATTAATGACCATCGGGGCATTGGAGGCCAGTGCCGCGGAAACACAAGGATTTTTCCGTCAACTAAGAGTCCTAAGAGATACCTTGCAATCCAGAAAATTATCAGGGGTAGATTTACGTGAGCTTTCAATGGGAATGAGTGGAGATTTCGAAATGGCGGTTGAAGAAGGTGCAACGTTTGTGCGCGTGGGACGTGGGATCTTCGGCGAACGTTGATGAACGAGAAAGGGAGGAAGATGAATAAATGGCGAATTTAATCGACAAGGTCATTGGGATTATGGGGTTTTCAGATGAGGAACCAGAAGTAGACATCTTGGAAGAAAATGAACGAGAAAAAAGCTCACAAGAAGAGGTGCGCTCCAACCGCAAAAACGCTCAGGTTGTCAGTATTCATTCTCAAAAGCAAATGCGTGTGGTTGTTATGGAACCCACTTCCTTTGAAGAGGCCCAAAACATTGCTGATCAGCTTAAATCTCGTCGACCTGTCATTGTAAATCTTGAAAATGCTGAAAAAATGTTAGCTAAACGTATTGTGGATTTCATCAGTGGGACAACCTATGCGTTAAATGGCAATATGCAAAAGGTAGGAAATGGAATTTTCTTATTCGTGCCTACGAACGTGGATATCTCTGGTGAGATGCGCGATGAGTTAAAAGAAAAGGGATTATTCTGGCAGAAATAGGAGGTAGTTCAGGATGATTTCTCTATACTTCATTAGTCAAGTCATTGATAAAGTGATTAATATCCTCGTTATCTTGATTATCATTCGATTTGTTCTTACTACATTTTTCCCTAAATTAAAGTCCAATCAACTAAGTATGTTTCTGGATGATGTGACCGACCCACTTCTTAAGCCGTTTCAACGTTTGCAACTTGGCAGCAAAGCAATGCCCGTGGATTTTTCGTGGATGTTCGCAATTATTGCGTTAAATGTGATTGGCTGGGTGAGTAAGATACTATTATCCTTGTTCTACTAGAATGAACTATGCGACAGATAGAAGTGGACTCGGATTCTGGAAAGAGAAAGAAGTGCGGTTGGAAGCAGCTCATATATTAGACTTAGTGGATTCCGTGCACAATGAAGCGTCTAAACAAGTCACGACGTTTTTAAGTTTTGCTATGCGGGATTGGGCTGAAGCCGTTCTGCAAAAGGAGCACCTAACCCTTATGGAGGAAGGTGGGTTCCAAGAGGCAGAGCGTGTGCGAATTATTATGGCGCCTTGGGGTGAAACTTTGGATTCCACAGATGCCAACATCTCACTGCTTTGGGTGTGCCCAACGGACCCTCGTGCTCAGCTTGAACATCGTCAGATCTTGGGATCTCTCATGGGATTGGGCTTTAAGAGAGAAGTTTTCGGAGATATTCAAGCCGGTCGAAAAGGCCAATATATCGCGACTACGGCAGAAATTGCCCCGTATCTATTAGATCATTGGACCCAAGCGGGGCGAGAAAAAATTAAGGTCTCTCTCTATACGGACAAACCAGAGGTGTGTCCTGACTTGGGTGAGGCGTGCAGAATCACAGTTAATTCTTCACGTCTAGATACGGTGATTGCCAATGCTTTTCGGGTTTCGAGGTCAGTGGCACAGCAATGGATCACCCAAGGTAAGGTGAGAAGAGATGGCCTAGTGGCGAGTAAAGCGGATTCAGAAGTGCAACCTAACGAAATGGTTTCTTGTCGGGGTCAGGGACGGGTAAAACTTTTGAAATGCACTCAGACTCGCAAGGAACGGATCGCTTGGCAAATTGTGCTTTTCCGTTCACAGCGGCTATAGGGGGAATAAAGATGCAGATGACGCCTCTTGATATCAGAAATAAAACATTCAGCAAAGGGATTAGGGGTTGTCGAAGCGGAGAAGTGGAAGAATTTCTGGAAACGGTCAGTTTAGAGTTCGAAGTCGCGTATACTGAGAATTTCGAACTTCGCGAAAAGACAAAAGTTTTGGAAGCGGAAATTGTCCACTATCGCAACCTTGAGAATACTTTACAGCAGACCCTAGTTCTGGCGCAGCAAACAGCCGAAGAGGTTAAGGAAGCAGCGCGGCAAGAGGTCGCTCTCATGCTGAGGCAAGCTGAACATGATCAGTTAGCCAAAGTATCTGAAACTCAAGTTAAACTAGAAGAACTTCAGGAAGAAATTCAGGATCTTTCGAGGACTCGGGTTTTGTTACGGACACAACTTAAGTCTTTTCTGCTCGCTCATCTAGATTTAGACAAGTTACAGGAACGCAGTGATAGCATTGCTTAAAATGCTCGTGGACCTTGTGGTTGCGAACAAGGCTTGTTTCGTGCTAAAATAGATATTAGACAGCTTTGAAGGAGAAGGATTAGAATCGATGAATAATATATTAATTAGTGAGATATCTCCTGATTTTCTCATTCAAGGATTTGGGTTACATCAGGATGAGAATCAGATTTATGTTGGGAAGGTTGGGGGGAAAGACATCCAGTTCTTACCTTCCTTGGATGATTTGAAATCGGATCAGCAGGATATAAAAATCTTTAGTGTAGGTTTCGCAGAAGCGAGCCATAACTTTCGCCCCGGTGATATTTTGATGACCGGAAGTGATGATTTACTGGATCGTGCGTTTCAAGCTATGGATGAAATTGAGCAACGCGGAGTGGTGGTCAGTTTGACGCCATCTCAGGATTCAACGTACTTATACTTATCGAAAGACTCGATGAATCCGTTCGTTCAGGAATGGAAGCGTCGAAAAATCTCCTTTTTATGCCTATGGATGGTCGATCCGATTGAATCGGAAGGTCAAGCAAAGCTTGTCACCATCTTGCGGAAAGTTATTATCACAAATAAATAAAAAATAATACATTAATAATAAACACATTGATAAGGACAGTCTTTGTCATGAATCCTCAAAAGCGAGCGGGAATGGTGGGAGCCCGTGAGGATTGACGAAGAGAATCGCCTTGGAGTCAAGGGCTGAAATATGAGTAAGTTCTTGCGGTTTGTCTCCGTTAACAGACTTCCTAGTGGCTTAGGCGACAAGGGTGGTACGGAGAGTGATCTCGTCCCTTTTTTATAAGGGCGAGATCACTCTTTTATATAGATAATTTTAAGGAGGAACGATTAATGGACTACCGTGATACACTCAATTTACCTGAAACTGATTTCCCTATGCGTGGGAATCTACCCCGCAAGGAACCGGAAATTCTAAAAATGTGGGAAGAAGATAATATCTACGAAAAGGTGCAAAAGGCTCGCAATGGTCGGCCGAAATTCATTCTCCATGATGGCCCGCCCTATGCTAACGGGGATATTCACCTGGGGCATGCCATTAATAAGGTTTTGAAAGATTTAGTGGTCAAATATAAGACCATGATGGGTTTTAATGCGCCCTATGTTCCAGGCTGGGACACTCATGGTCTACCCATTGAAATACAAGTGATCAAGAAGCTGGGCGTCAACCGACATGCTGTCTCTACACTGGAATTCCGTAAGCAATGTAAGGAGTATGCAGAGAAATATGTAGGCATTCAGAGCGAACAGTTTAAGCGCCTTGGCATTCGCGGAGATTGGGACCATCCTTACCTTACCTTACACAAAGAGTATGAAGCAGCGCAAATCGGCGTTTTCGGGGACATGATCAATAAAGGGTATATTTATAAAGGGTTAAAGCCTGTCTACTGGTGCCCTTCTTGTGAAACGGCACTTGCTGAGGCGGAAATTGAATATGCGGATATACCTGCCTCAGCCATATATGTCAAGTTTGCAGTACGCGATGGTTTGAACGTACTGACCAAAGAAAACACCTTCGTGGTCATTTGGACGACAACGCCTTGGACGCTTCCAGCGAACGTGGCGATTAGTGTTCATCCTGAGTTTACCTATGCTGTTGTCACGGCTGGTGAAGGACGTTATGTTGTAGCTGAGGGCATGCTTGATGCTTTGCGCTCACTGTGGAACTTAGAACTTCCGGTTGAAAAGACCCTCTCTGGCAAAGAACTTGAAGGGGTCATCTGTCAGAATCCAGTGATCGACCGTGACTCCATGCTAATCTGCGGAGACCATGTTACGTTAGAAGCCGGTACAGGCTGCGTCCATACGGCGCCCGGCCATGGGGAAGATGATTTTCTGATCGGGAAAAAATATGGGCTACCCGTCATATGTCCAGTTGACCATCAAGGGAAATTCACGTCTGAGGGCGGGGACTATGTTGGTCTGAAAACCGGAAAAGCGAATCCAATCATCGTGGAAGATTTAAAGAAAACAGGAAATCTAGTGCTTGAGGAAACGATCGAACATAGTTACCCGCATTGCTGGCGTTGTAAGAAGCCGGTCATATATCGAGCGACGGAACAATGGTTTGCCTCCATTAGTGCCTTCCGTCAGGTAGCCCTGGATCAGATAGAAAAGGTCCGCTGGATTCCTGCATGGGGAAAAGACCGGATCTTTAACATGGTTGCAGATCGAGGTGACTGGTGCATTTCTCGTCAAAGGACTTGGGGGGTACCTATCCCTATTTTCTACTGTGAGGCTTGTGAGAAGGTATTGGTGAATAAGCAAACCTTTGCAAAGGTTCAGGAAGTTTTTCGTCAAGAAGGTTCAGATGCCTGGTCAGTCCACTCTGCTGAGGAACTGTTGCCGCGAGGAATTAAGTGTTCCTGCGGCGGGTCAAAATTCCGAAAAGAGACGGATATCATGGACGTCTGGTTTGATTCTGGCACCAGCTATGCTGGCGTATTGAAGCAACGGGATGAGTTATCTTGGCCGGCAGATCTCTACTTAGAAGGGTCTGATCAACACAGAGGTTGGTTTAATTCCTCTTTGTTGACGTCGGTTGCTGCGTTTGGTGAGGCTCCTTACCGTAATGTGTTGACGCACGGCTTCGTTGTTGATGAAAAAGGGCGTAAGATGTCTAAATCGCTGGGGAATGGCGTTGATCCGCTCAAGGTCGTTCAAGAACTGGGCGCTGATATTTTACGGCTCTGGGTTAGTTCGGTGGATTATAAGAATGACGTCGCCGCTTCCCCGCGTATTATGAAGCAAATGTCCGAAGCCTATCGAAAGATTCGAAACACACTTCGATTCCTGTTGAGTAATCTCAATGATTTCGATCCAGCGACGGATAAGGTCGCTTATCAGGACCTTCAGGAAGTCGATCAGTGGGCCTTGCTTAAACTCTCTAAAGTGGTTGAGCGAGTGCTTCAGGGATATGAGACGTATGAATTCCATTGGGTTTACCACACAATTCATAATTTCTGTACTGTGGAGTTAAGTGCCATTTATTTAGATATTGTTAAAGACCGACTCTATGTGGAAGGGAAAACATCTCTGACTCGTCGATCTGCCCAGACTGTGTTATATGAAGTGCTCGATGCCTTAGTTCGTCTTTTAGCACCGGTCTTGACGTTTATGGCGGAAGAAATTTGGCCTTATATTCCGGGTGATCATAGGCTAGAGAATGTTCAAATGGCAGAAATGCCGAAAGTGAACGCCCAATGGATGGACGAGAACATTGCCGATAAATGGGATCAAATTTTAGAGTTGCGGACGGATGTTTCCAGAGTATTGGAAAAGGCTCGCAAG
This sequence comes from Desulfosporosinus sp., assembly GCA_035648035.1. GTDB lineage: Bacteria > Bacillota > Desulfitobacteriia > Desulfitobacteriales > Desulfitobacteriaceae > Desulfosporosinus. The sequence goes on from DASRMG010000241.1 coordinate 33,717, forward strand.
GAAAAATTAATTAATCATCCGTTAACGGCTCACGTCGACCTTTATCCAACGGAAGCCCAGTATGATTTCTTGCAACAAGTTCCTAATCTCGCAGAAATCTTTATTGTCTCCGACCTATCGATGCATAAGTCTAGTGAAGAAAGGCCCGAAGGCGTAGAGCAAGCTGAAGTCCACGAGGGCTTAGGAATTCTTGTGCAACCTGCTAAAGGGGAAAAATGCGAACGCTGCTGGATGTTTCATGAGGACGTCGGAAAGAATAAAGACCATCCAACGATTTGCCCTCGCTGCAGTGCCGTGGTCAAAAACCTCGCTGAATAAAAATCTATTACAAACGTTTAGGGGCGCGATTTTATCGTGCCTCTAAACATATAAGGACATAATACTGTATTAAATTCAAATAATTACTAGTAGACTTAGCGTATAAAAAAGAATATTATATAGATAATATTAAATATTGAATACCGGATGATACTAGTGGGAGAGATCTGGAACGTCCAGACGCCGAAGGAGCAAGTCCCTGAATCGCATTCAGGGGAGAAACTCTCAGGCAAAGTGAACGGCTAGTAGACGGGGCTCTGGAGAGTTTCTTGTAACAGAGAACACCAAAGGGGATGCCGTGACGGCGAATCTCTCAGGTTCAAGGACAGAGGAAGTGCGATGCGCATTTCTTCTGCCCTTTTTTGTGTTATTTAAACTCATTTCTAGCTGGCAAAACACAATTTGTTGAAAAAATATTAGGAGGTGCCAATATGGTGGGACCAAAACGAACGCCGTTGTATGAAGAACATAAAGTGGCAAAGGCCAAGTTAATTGACTTTGGTGGCTGGGAAATGCCGGTACAGTATGCTGGCGTGATTGAAGAACACCATGCAGTTCGGCAAAAGGCGGGACTATTTGATACGTCTCATATGGGGGAAATTGATGTTCGCGGTAAGGAGGCCTTGGCCTATGTGCAGAGGTTGATTACCAATGATGCAAGTATTCTTCATGATGGGAAGATCCTTTATTCTCCCATGTGTTACCCAACCGGCGGGATTGTTGATGATTTACTCGTTTATCGTTATGATTCAGAACACTTCTTCATCGTTGTTAATGCTTCTAACACGGATAAGGATTATGAATGGATGCTTCAGCAAGTTAATGACTTTGAGGTGAGTGTTGAAAATGTTTCTGAACAGTATGTGCAACTCGCTTTGCAAGGACCTCTTGCGGAAACAATTTTGCAACGTATCTCATCGATTGACCTCTCGAAAATAATTTATTACACGTTTACACACGGCGACATTGACGACGTACCCTGCCTGATCTCTCGTACCGGCTACACAGGAGAAGATGGCTTCGAAGTCTATTGTTCCGCTGAATTTGGACCCCAATTATGGCGGAAGATTTTAGAAGTGGGTGCTGGCGATGGTGTACAACCCATTGGCTTGGGCGCTCGCGATACGTTGCGATTTGAAGCTCGCCTTCCTTTGTATGGCAATGAATTAGGCAGAGAAATTACGCCTCTAGAAGCAGGCATTGGTTTCTTTGTAAAATTGGACAAAGAAGATTTTGTCGGCAAAGAAGCTCTACAAGCCCAGAAAAAGCAAGGCGTACCCCGTAAACTAGTGGGTCTAGAGATGGTTGGACGCGGAATTGCCCGATCTCATTATCCTCTGCAGAAAAATGGAGAAGATATTGGATTTGTTACTTCAGGCTCTTTCTCTCCAACCCTCAATAAAAATATTGCTCTAGGGATGATACGCGCCGATTTGGCTGTTCAAGGCGACGTTCTAGACGTCATGATTCGTGGGAAAGCTGTGCAAGCGAAAATTATTCCTTCTTTATTTTATAAGCGAGTTTAATCGTCATAGTGAAGGGCAAGATAAGAAAATAAAAATTAGGAGGATGATCACATGAATCCAGTAGAATTGAAATACAGCAAAGACCATGACTATGCAAGAGTGAGTGGAAACATTGTAACGTTTGGGATTACGGAGCATGCCCAAGAAAGCCTGGGAGATGTTGTGTTCGTTGAGCTTCCTGATGAAGGCACGACCGTGTCAGCCGGAAAATCCTACGGCACCGTTGAATCGGTGAAAGCAGTCTCTGATATTATGGCTTCAATTAGTGGGAAAGTCGTTGAAGTGAATACGGAGGTCTTTGATTCACCAGATTTGCTGAATAGTGATCCTTATGGCGAAGGCTGGTTAATTAAAGTTGAAGTGGATGATTTGTCCCTGCTGGAAACGATGATGTCGGTGGCTGAATATGAAGCGTTTGTGGCTGAGGAGGAACATTAGGATGAATTTTGTACCGAATACGGACAGCCAACAAGAGCAACTCTTAGCCCGTATTGGGGTTAAGACGGTTGAGGAGCTCTTTGATGATATACCTAAGGAAGTCCGCTTGAACCGTCCCCTAAACATTCGTGGGGGAATGTCGGAGCAGGAATTGGTCAAACACGTCACGGGGTTGGCTAACAAAAATAAGACCGTGGAAGAGTACAACTCTTACCTCGGCGCTGGTGCCTATGAACATTTTATCCCAAGTTTCGTGGACCAGTTGTTGTTGCGCTCCGAATTTTATACCGCTTATACACCGTACCAACCGGAAATTAGTCAGGGGACCCTTCAAGCAATTTATGAATATCAGACGTTAGTTTGTGAGTTGACCGGGATGGATGTGGCGAATGCCTCGATGTATGATGGTGCTTCAGCTCTAGCGGAAGCTGCTCTCATGACTTGTGATGCGACTCGGCGGGAAAAAGTACTCGTTCTTCAAACGGTACATCCGGAATATCGCGAGGTCATGATGACTTATCTGCCACCAAGGGGGGTAGAGCTTGTTGAAATTCCTTATCAGGAAGGGGTAGCGGACCTATCCGCTCTTGAAGCAGCGCTCCAAGAGGACGTTGCTGGTGTCGTCATTCAAAATCCTAATTTCTTCGGTAGTGTCGAAAAGGCAGAGGAAATAGCCAAGCTTGTGCATGCCAAAGGCGCCCTTCTGGTCATGGCAGTGAATCCCGTTTCCTTGGGGTTGCTAAAGTCTCCAGGAGAATGTGGGGCAGATATTGTGGTTGGGGAAGGTCAAGCCTTCGGTAATCCTTTGAATTTTGGAGGTCCTTATCTGGGCTTTTTGGCCACACGCGACAAACTTGTTCGGCGTATGCCAGGGCGGATTGTGGGCGTAGCCGAGGACAAAAATGGTAAAAAGGGCTATGTGTTGACCCTTCAAGCCCGTGAACAACATATCCGGCGAGAAAAAGCTACCTCTAATATTTGCTCTAATGAAGCGCTCTGTGCTCTGGCCTTTACGATGCATTTGAGTGCTCTCGGGAAAACAGGTATCTTAGAGTTAGCCTATCTCAATTTGCAGAACGCCCATTATGCAGCTCAGGAGATTGGAAAAATACCAGGGCTGAGTATGGCTTTCTCAGGGCCGTTTTTTCATGAATTTGTGGTGAAGACGAAGGCTGAACCCGCGAAAGTTAATGCGTGGCTACTGGAAAATAAGATTATTGGTGGTCTTGATCTTGCCCGGTTCTACCCGGAACTCGATCATCACCTACTTTTCTGTGTAACTGAGACGAAGTGTAAAGAGGATATTGACCGGCTCGTGGCCAGATTGGGGGAAATCGTATGAAAGCATTAGAACCACTTATGTTTGATCTCAGTGCCAGTGGCCGAACGGCGTTTAGTTTACCGAATTGTGATGTCCCAGAAGTTCCCGTTGAAATGCTTATCCCCGTAGAATTACTTACGGAGCTGGAACCTCAACTGCCGGAACTCTCTGAAGTGGATGTTGTTCGTCACTTTACCCGTCTCTCTACCCTGAATTACGGTTTAGACACTGGTTTCTATCCACTAGGGTCGTGTACTATGAAATATAACCCAAAGGTTAATGAAAGGCTCGCTCGTCTGCCTGGCTTTACAGCGTTACATCCCTACCAGCCCGAGTCCATGACTCAAGGGGCTTTGCAACTCATGGCAGAACTCCAAGATGATCTCTGTGAATTGACGGGCATGGACGGATTCACACTCCAACCTGCTGCTGGTGCGCATGGAGAACTGACGGGAATGCTCATCGTTAGAGCCTATCATAAGCACCGTGGGGATCATAAGCGCACAAAAGTGATTGTTCCAGATGCAGCGCATGGTACCAATCCTGCCACCGCGGCGATGGCTGGCTATGAAATCATTGTCGTTCCATCCAATGCTCGCGGCGGCGTTGATCTTGAGGAACTCAAAAAAGTGGTCAATGACGAAGTGGCCGCGCTCATGCTGACGAATCCTAACACAGGGGGACTGTTTGAAGAAAATATCGTAGAAATCACATCACTAATCCATGAAGCAGGCGGGTTATTGTACTACGATGGAGCTAATACCAATGCGGTTATGGGGATCACTCGTCCGGGCGACATGGGTTTTGATGTGGTACATCTGAATTTACACAAAACGTTCTCTACGCCTCATGGAGGCGGTGGTCCAGGATCCGGCCCCGTGGGCGTTAAAGCGTTTCTCGCACCTTTCCTTCCTAAACCAGTCGTGGTTCGACGAGACGATGGGACTTATTCGCTTGAGGATAACATGCCTTTATCGATTGGCAGAGTCCGTTCATTTTATGCGAACTTCAATGTGCTGGTTAAAGCCTATGCTTATATTCGGAGTCTTGGTGGGCCTGGATTAAGAAGGGCGTCAGAAAACGCGGTGCTGAATGCCAACTACTTAATGAGTATTCTCAAAGAACATTATTTCTTGCCCTTTGATCGAGTGTGTAAACATGAATTTGTTATTACCCCCAAAAATCTTAAAGCCACAGGGGTTCATACGTTAGATATCGCCAAGCGCTTATTAGACTATGGTTATCATCCACCGACCATATATTTCCCCATGATCGTTGATGAGGCCATGATGATTGAGCCAACGGAAACTGAAAGTATGGAAACCCTTGATGATTTTGCTAAGGTCTTAATACAGATCGCGGAGGAAGCACGAAGCGAAACTGACCTCGTCAAGAATGCACCCCTGACCACGGTCGTTACACGATTTGATGAAGTGGCTGCAGCGCGGAAACCCAACTTGCGTTGGCGGAAAGAGTCGTAGTATTGGGAATAGGATTCTGGTTAGGGTCCTGTTAATAAGGGAAATGCCGCTCGCTAAGGGCGGCTTTTTCAAAGTAGGGTGAGGATAACAATGCAACAAGTAGACGGGTTGGTTCAACAGGCTTGGGAAGTAAGAAAAGCACATTTTGCTGACGAAATATTTTTTGATTTTCCCACTTTGACGGAGAGCATTACGCTGACCGGTCAATCCTGTGCACTTGACTGTGCGCACTGCGGAGGGCACTACTTGAAGGGAATGCGTAACGTTTCAGAAGTTAAAGCCCAAGATGCTGAATCTTCAAATTATGCCTTCCGCAGTGCGCTCATTAGCGGAGGTTGCACCGCGGAAGGTAAGGTCCCATTTTCCCGAGAACTGGATTTTCTACACAAGCTTAAACAAGCGGTGCGCTTAAATTTTCATGTAGGGTTACTGGATCGAGATGAAATTCTTTTATTAAAAAATTTAGCCAATGTTGTTTCTTTCGACTTCGTGGCAGACTCCGAAACCATTGAGGAGGTCTACGGGTTAAAGAAAGGGCTGGAAGATTACAGTCGTGTTTATCAAGAACTTAGAGAAGTGGTACCGGTTATGCCGCATTTAACCCTAGGTTTGAAAGGCGGGCAATGGGCTGGAGAAGAAAAAGCCTTGGATGCGCTAGAAGAACTAGGCCTAGATGGCCTAATTTTTAACGTGTTTATTCCAACACCGGGGACGCGATATGCGTTGAAGCAACCGCTTCCGGTAGAAGAAGTGATTCGCTTCTTGGCCAGAGCAAGAATGCGTTTTCCAAACATATCGCTAGCGCTAGGATGTATGCGGCCAAAGGGAAAATATCGTCAGACTTTAGATGAGGCGGCGGTTGCCTTGGGCTTGAATCGGCTCGTCATGCCGACCCCTGGAGCGCGCCGTTTGGCGGATGAGTTAGGTCTTCATGTGATTAGAGGAGAGGAGTGTTGTGCGCTATGATGATACGTTGTTCAATTGGTACTGCAAAAGTATTAGGCTTAAAAAAACTTAGAGTGGACGCCTTACCCACAACGGCTTATCTTATGGTGGGGGAGAGCTGCCAGTTCAACTGCGCCTTTTGTGCGCAAGCCCGTGATAGTAACGCGCGTGCAGACCTTCTTTCGCGGATCAGTTGGCCAGAATTCCATGGAACATCGTTTCTTCAGGGCTTGGTCAAACCGGAGGCTGAAGCAGTCTTGCAACGGATTTGCTTTCAAGTCGTTCAAGATAAAGTAGCCTTAGAAGATACGAAGCAATGGGTCAAAGCCGTGAAAAACAAAACCGATCTCCCTATTTGCGTTTCAGCAGGACCAAGAACGCTTGAGGAAGTTCAAGAACTGTTGGAGCTTGGGGTTGAACATGTCAGTATTGCTTTGGACGCAGCAACTCCAGAAATCTATGATCAGAGAAAAGATGGATCATGGAAGGAACGCTTCACGTTGTTATGTGAGTCGGCTCAACAATTTCCTGGTCACATAACGACGCACTTAATTGTGGGGCTGGGAGAAAGTGAAGAAGACATGGTCAAGTGCCTTCAAACTATGGTTGATCAGGGAATAACCGTGGCTCTTTTTGCTTTCACGCCCATCAAAGGGACGCGCATGGAAGGGATAGAACCACCAAAGATGGCTCATTATCGG
>DASRMG010000242.1:0-4387 GCA_035648035.1 Desulfosporosinus sp.
CAATTCTCATCAATTCGTAGGTTACAACCATGATCGAGCATATGACCAAGTAGCCAGAAATATTACTTCAAACATTCGTAAGGTTTTTCGGTTATCTCAAGAGAAAAATATTACAACTGTTCAAGCAGCACGCTATCTAGCTGAACAAAGGATTCAATCGGCGATAAATCGTCAGAGCTGGTTCGTTAAAAATTGACACCGATCCTTTTGCGATGATCATTTAGAGAGTGTAATGAGTAAATACAAAAATTAAATCAGTTTAGTGAATTTAAAGAATTGAAGGAGGCGTTATGCTAGATGGCCTTGACATTGGAAGAAAAGAAACAAAAGCTGTTTGGAAACCATGTGTTACCTGTAACTCCATTGACGAAAACAGGAGAGATTGATGAGGATTCGACGAGAAATTTGGTTGATTTTGTAATCAATAATGGGGTTCACGGTATTTTAGCACTCGGGAGTACTGGCGAAGTTTTTGCACTCACTGAAGCTGAGCGCAAAAGGTTTATTAAGATTGTCGTTGACCATACTAAAGGAAGGGTCCCAGTTGGTGTTGGAGTAAATAGCTCTTCAAGCGATGCCAGTGTCCTTTTGGCTAAGCATGCTGAAAGCATTGGTGTGGATTATATTTTCACATGCCCACCGTATTATCATCCACACCGTGAGGAAGGAATTTACCGACACGTTAAGTACATCGCCGATGCCACAAAGGATTTGCCCATTATGGTTTACGACGGAGGAGCGGGGATTGAAATCTCCCTCAGCCTGTTAAAAAGAATGACAGATACACTACCTAACCTGACTTGCGCAAAGCTGTTCCTGCCTTATCCGCCTAAAATTGCTGCTTACGCCGGAGCCACTAATGGGAAAGTTCAGGCCTGGGCCGGACACGATCAAATGAATTACTTGATGCTTCTTTATGGGGCTAAGGGAATGACATCAGCGGCAAGTTGTGTTTTACCTAAAGAACAGACGGATATGTACAATTTTATCCAAGCCGGCAACCTAGAAGAGGCAAGAAAGATCTTTCTCAACAAGCTTGCACCTCTTAATGCCGTAGCTTTTGCCAATGTTCTCCAATATGTACAATGCTACAAGCAAGCTCTAGCCTGGATGGGTATTATTGGAGATGAAACCTGTAAGATCGTGATGGAACCCCTAAGTGAGATCCATAAGGTTGAGTTGAGAGCAACTATGGAGTTCGTCGGTCTGCTTCCATAATAGTTACTTGGGTTGCTCTTTTTCCTCCCATTCTTTAATGCCTTCATTTCGTCGAATTAGCTTAATAATGGGACGGAAATGGCAATATAATTACTATCTATTCGCAAATTATTTACTGTTCATTGGCTACAAAGGTTTTAGCTTTCCCAATTCAATCGGCAATAAATCGGCAGCCCTGATTCCTTAATAAGTAGCCAACGATGCTTTTCAGATAGTCATTTAGGTCGTAATGAACAATATTAACAAGTTAAATCAGTCTTTAATATTTGTTAGGATAAAACGGAATAGAATTGGATAGCTGAAGGAGAATGATTAAATGAGTAAGAAGAAAACAGTTCTTGACTTATTCCGAATGAAAAAAGAAGGTGACATGGTTACCTGGGTAACTGCCTATGACTACCCAATGGCTTCTTTCGCTGATCAAGCGGGGATGGATATGATTCTTGTAGGGGATTCGTTGGGCATGGTGGTACTGGGTTACGAAAGTACGATACCTGTAACAATGGCAGATTGTATTTCGCACTGTCAAGCAGTGCGGAGGGGTGCGCCAAATACCTGGATCGTTGGCGATATGCCTTTTATGTCCTATCAGAAGTCCGATGAAACTGCAGTAGAAAACGCCGGACGCTTTTATAAAGAAGCGAACGTTGATTGTGTAAAGCTTGAGGGCGGTCGAAGGGTAGCAAGCAAAATTAGGAATATTACAGACGCCGGAATGTTGGTAATCGGGCATATTGGTCTTACTCCACAGAGCTCAGGGCAGATGGGTGGATTTAAAGCCCAAGGAAGAGATGTCAATAGTGCCAGAGAATTAATCAAGGATGCCCTAGCGATTCAGGAGGCGGGTGCTTTCGCCCTATTATTAGAAGCAGTTCCCCCTGAGCTAACTGAATTTATCACCAACAAACTAACGATTCCAGTATACTCTATTGGAGCTGGTAAATGTGATGGACAGCTATTAATTTGTGGAGACATGATGGGTCTATTCCAAGCATTTACACCTAAATTTGTGAAGAAGTATGCAAATGTTGCGGAAATAGAGACCGCAGCTTTTAGAGAATACATTAAAGATGTGAAGACCGGAGTTTTCCCAAGTGACGAGTACGTTTATCATGTGCTAGATAGTAAAGAAGACTTTCAAAATCTTTTTGATGAATTTGCAAATTAACAGGTGGCAAAAATGAAATTAAGTGGAAGAAGGGTTTATTTTAAGTTCGGAAGAAAAAAGCAGAGGCTATTCGGGACTCATGTCCTCAAAGTGACTCAACTTGTAATCTGGGGAGATTGATGAGGCATCTACAGGAATTTTAATTGAGCTTGTCATTGAGAAGGGCGTTCATGGTATTTTGGCGCTTGGTAGTACGGGAGAGGTTTTCTCTCTGACCGAAGCTGAACGCAAGAAATTTATAGAAATTGTGGTCGACCAAACCAAAGGGAGGGACCCAGTCGGAATCGGTGTAAATGATTCATCGAGTGACGAGAGTGCGCTTTTAGCAAAACATGCCGAAAGTATCGGCGTAGATTATATTTTCACTTGCCCACCTTATTACCACCCACCGGGAAGAGGGAATCTACCGTCATGTCAAACATATTGCTGAATCTGTAAAGGATCTGCCTATTATGGTCTATGACGGCGGAGCAGGGATTGAAATATCTATTGGACTTCTGAAGAGGATGGCTGATACACTCCCTAATCTGACATGCGCAAAATTATTTTTACCCTACTCTCCGAAGATTGTATTGTACGACGGAGCCACCAATGGGAAAGTCGCAGCTTGGGCTGGACACGATCAAATAAATTATCTAATGCTCCTTTATGGTGCTAAAGGAATGACTTCTACGGCAAGCTGCGTCCTACTGAAAGAACAGACGGACATGTTCAACTTTATACATGCTGGGCGGTTAGATGAAGCAAGAAAGATCTTCTTGGAAAAGCCAGCTCCCCTAAAGACTATAGCTTTTGCCAATGCAATACCCTCAATGGTATAAACTTGCGCTTAAATTGATGGGTATAATTGAGACGGATACATGTAAAGCCGTCATGGAGCCATTTGATGAACATCGCAAATCCGAAATGAAAGGAGTGATCAAGTTCATTGGTCTTATTTCTAAAGAACGTAACCTCATTGTTAACAGTGGGGGTTAGCAGAGGCATGTGCACTAGCTACTACAGCTCAATCAAACTAAAGGAGGTGATAGGAGACAAAGAAATGATATTTATGCCATTCATATTCACAAGAAGGTTACTGATTAAAATTGCATAGAGGTATGGAAATCTGTACTCATACTGAGACTCGAATCAAATTAGATCATAAATACATTACAGACCGGAGAAAACTGAATTAATTCGGAGGAATTTATTTGAGACTAAACGAATTAATGCCCGAGCAGATACCGGTTGTTAAGAAAGGTCTTGTACCCAGATTTCCTAATTCGCTGGTCCTACTATTCCTGATAATAGTTTTAGCAGATGCTCAGTCGTGGGTGGTACCTGCCTGAGAATTTGTAAGAGTTGTACTTGATGGGGAAAACTACGGTAGATCCAGCAAGCTTTCACTACATTCAGCAAACTCCAGTCAGATTCTTTGATATTTTCAGAGCAATACCCCAAGGACTGATGGGAGCAGGGAGCATAGTTTTTCTGATTCTGTTTGTCGGCGGGGCTGTGGAGGCCATTGATCAAACAAATAGTAACACGACTCCAGGTCATGTTATTCTCTCCCTCGATTGGCAGAAGATGTTTGAAAAACCGTCTCCCAGCTGAAATGCCAGGGTAGCAGTCTGCCTGGTTACCCCAACAATATCAGCTAGAGGGATCATTATTGGCATTACTGCCATAGCCTGCCCGCTGCCTGATGGGATAAAGAAATTAATAATCATTTGCGTAAAGAATATACCGATGGCAGTCAATGTGGATTAACCTCACGTTCAGGTTGAACAGATTCGATCTGTGATCGGAGGCGGCGCCCAAGATGTGCTTGTTCAGAATGTCAACGATCAGCGTTATATCGGGGAAGGGATTAGCAGAACACGGCGAATTCACGAAGACATAATTTATAAGTTATGGATATATATAGGATGCTGCTGGACTTCGAACCTCATATGAAGTATGATGTTGCTCAGAAGTGTACTTAAAAGGAGAATAAGTATGAGCAACGGTGAATTATAT
>DASRMG010000243.1:0-6007 GCA_035648035.1 Desulfosporosinus sp.
CAATTCTCATCAATTCGTAGGTTACAACCATGATCGAGCATATGACCAAGTAGCCAGAAATATTACTTCAAACATTCGTAAGGTTTTTCGGTTATCTCAAGAGAAAAATATTACAACTGTTCAAGCAGCACGCTATCTAGCCGAACAAAGGATTCAATCGGCGATAAATCGTCAGAGCTGGTTCGTTAATAAGTAGCCTTCGATTTTTCCCCAGTACTAGCTAGCAATTCCGTAGTGTACAAACAATGCGTGCTGATTATCGAGTGCAAACGACAGCCTGCACCTTAGACTAAGGCATATGCTGTGGAGCACACTATAATGAAATACAGTAATATAGTATTTTACTAAGATATTGGCTGATTTTAAAACACTATTACTATTAAATTTCCTTGTTTCTCAAAATGGAACAGTGTAGCTGTTTCAAAATAGGACTTTATCATGTTCTATTTGCTCCGGGTAACTCCCAGCTTTCAATATACTAGACAGAAAGTGTAAACTAACGTTTATGTACTACCTGCAAGTGCCTGCCTATCCGTAATCCTTGGCTACAGAGACACTCGGCTACTCATAGCCAGCGCATAAATTCTATTAATTAGGGCTAATAAGTATTATGCTATTAAAGTGGCACAGAACTTGCATATTTAACTTAACAAGTAAGATTCATGGCTGCTATTGATAGGAGGTTAGGATTATCGCAAGTTGACAAATACAATTATCCTGAAAGCTTTTACTATGATAAACGACACGTTGGGCTCGGGTCAAGGTGGATGTAGTTGTTATGGGGATGACCAGATTTTCGACAAACTCCTACTGAGATCTCGTGTTTGTAGAGGAGTTCTAAGGAATCCACTGCTGGTGTATATTTTCACCAACATCGCAAAGTCGCGTGAAGGAGGTGACGAATATGTTGGAGGTGACCGAAAAGGCTCTGGTAAAGTTAGTTGAATTCATGGGAAATAAAAAACAAACGGTACGACTTAAAGAAATTATGAATGGCTGTGGCTGAGCGGCGACTCCAGAGGTCATGTTGACTTTAAGCGAATTAAATGATGATGAGGATGAGATTTTCGAAATTGGTGGGATTATATTTGTGGTAGATAAGAACCTCATGAAAAGGATAAGCCCGGTTAAGGTTGACTATAAGGTCAAACTGACAGGAAGAGGTTTTGTGATTAGTTGTGGAAATGTATAGATCCCGGATAAATAAACTAGGAGGCAAACAAAATGGAAGTTGCAACAACGAGTAACGTACGTACAGTCGATGAAGAGCGGGTAAAGACGCTTAAAAGCTATTTATTAGATGCCCCACAAAAGGTAGACACAGAACGTCTAAAACTGTTGGCAGAAATTTACCCTAAGCTGGACGGTTATCCAGCAATTGTTAGAAGGACCAAGTTGCTTGAATATATTATTGAAAACAAGACCCTTTACATTGACAATAATTTTTTTGTCGGCAGTGTGACCCAGTATGTAGCGGGAGTTTACCCTTATCCTGAATGGAACTGCGACTGGATGAAGGATAAAGAAGGAAAGGCTGTCAGCCACCTAGGCGAAATGACAATTTCCGACGAAGACAGGCTTGTTTTTGATGAAATAGTTAAATACTGGGACGAGCGCAGTATTTATCCCAATGCCAACAGGCTTTTTGAAGAGGTTTACGGTTACAGCTCCATGCCAGCACAGGAAACGGGACTATTTTATGATGGCAACTCCTGGCCTGCAGGGGGCGGGACCATGAATTACAACCGGATGCTGGTTCAGGGCGCTGGAGGCATCATCAGGGAAGTAGAAGAACGGATGGCTAGCCTGGTTGTAAATAGTGAAAACAGGAACAAAAGGAATTTTTATGAATCAGTTCTCATCTCCATGAGATCAGTGATCCGCTTAGCTCAGCGGTATGCCAAACTAGCTAGAGAAATGGCGAGCAAAGAGAAGAATGACGATCGACGTCAAGAGTTGTTGGAAATAGCTGAGATATGCGAGCATGTGCCGGAAAAACCAGCTCGGACTTTTAAAGAGGCATTGCAGAGCTTCCTATTAACACATATGGCACTGGAAATTGAAGTAACCGGTTGCGGCTATTCCCTCGGTTACTGGGGGCAGTACATGGAGCCTTTCTATCAAAAGGATAAAGCAGAGGGAAGGATTACTAGAGAAGAGGCCCTTTACCTCACTAAGCTGATATTTATCAAACTCCAAGAGATAGGGTACTATCACGGCCCTAAATTCGCCAAAGCTTGGTCATCCCATGTTGGGCAAACCCTGTGCATCGGTGGTCTCACTGAGGACGGTAGAGACGCCACCGGCGAAATGGACTATATCGTCTGCGACGCCCATATTGATCTGAAAAATATTCAGCCTCCTCTGGCCCTGTTCTGGCATCCCAATCTAAAAGAAGAGTTCCTGTTCAAGGCAGTAGAAGTGATTAAGACCGGTATTGGCCACCCGCAATTCATGAATGCGCCACTGGCAGTGACAAGGGAAATGGATAGATTCAGAGAAGAAGGTGTCACCCTTGAGGAGGCCAGACGTGTGGCGATCTTCGGGTGCGTCGGCACCGACATTGCCGGCAAAACCTCACACCCTGTGGAGGGGGAAGTTTGTATCGCCAAGGCTTTTGAACTCGCTTTTAACAACGGCACGGACCCTCTTACCGGTATTGAGGTGGGGCCTAAGACTGGAGAGCCTGAAAACTTTAGCTCCTTTGAAGAACTGTGGGAAACCTGGCGGACGCAGGTTGACTTTGCCCTCCGTACTGTTCGTGGTCATGGTTGGGTGGGGAACCAGCTGTGCGCGGAATATCTCCCACTCACGCTACGTTCGGTCTTAACTGACGGATGCCTTGAATCAGGCAAAGATTGCTGGGACGATGGAGCAAAGTTTACCGCTGACCTGCTGATTAATGTGGGTACCATTGATGCCGCCAACTCCTTGATGGCTGTTAAAAAGCTGGTCTTTGACGATAAGAAGCTAACAGTAGCGCAACTCAAGGAAGCCCTGACTGCAAATTTTGAGGGCTATGACGATATTCATAAAATGTGCCTGGATGCGCCCAAACACGGAAACGACGATGAAACAATGAACGATCTTGTACGGCAGTGCTATCAAGTTGTGTATGAAGCATATTACAAAGCAGGGCGCAACTATTGCGGTAAAAAAGGCAAACCGGAAGCTTACTCAAACAGCTTGCACAACCTATTTGGCGCTGTAATGGGCGCGCTACCCACAGGCAGGGAGGCCGGTATGGCTCTTACAGACGGAAGTGTATCTGCCACACCCGGCACCGATGTTAACGGGCCCACAGCCCTGGTCAACTCGGCGGCTAAAGCACTTGACACAGTGAGGTTTAACTCCAACCACTTTAACATGAAGTTCCATCCCTCAGCAGTCGAAAGCCCTCGTGGTGTGAGGAACCTTCTTACGCTGATTAAAACCTATATGGATCAGGGTGGGTCCCACATCCAGTTTAATATAGTCAGCAGCAAGACCCTACAAGATGCCCAATTGCAACCGGAAAAGTATAAGGACCTAGTTGTCAGGGTGGCAGGATTCAGCGCATATTTTACCAGATTGGATCCGGGTGTGCAGACTGAGATCATCAAGAGAACAGAATTATCTTTCAACCAATAAAAGAATTAATTAACCTGGAACGTAATAAAACCTCCCGCCCTTGCTAAGGGCGAGAGGTTTTATTCCAAAAAGGAGGTAGTATAGTTAAATGACTAAAAAAGAGACATCCTCAGAAAAGAAAGCGCTTATTTTCAACATACAAAGATATTCAACTGAAGACGGGCCAGGGATAAGGACAACGGTATTCTTTCAAGGCTGCCCGCTCAGCTGCCCGTGGTGCAGCAATCCGGAGTCAAAGCAACATAAACCACAGTTGCTTCATTTTAGTAACACATGCGTTCAATGTTATTCCTGTCTGAAGGCTTGTCCAACCGGCGCTAGTCAAAAAAAGGATGACGGCTCTGTTTGGGTGGACCGTGCAATTTGCAATGGCTGCGGTGCCTGTGTTAAAGTGTGCCCGGCAAACGCTAGGTCTAATGCAGGGAAGTGGATGACAGTTGACGAAGTTTTTAACATTATAGATAAGGATTCTTCGTACTATATGAATTCAGATGGAGGGGTAACACTGGGTGGTGGAGAATGCACCTCTCAACCGGAATTCGCTTTGGAACTTTTAGACAGGTGCTATCACAGAGCTATCCATACCTGTCTTGATACTTGCGGGTATACTCCCTGGGCCGTATTGGAGAAAATATTACCAAAAGTTGAATTAGTCTTGTTTGATATAAAGCACATGGATCCGGTGAAGCACAAGGAACTTACGGGTGTGGACAATGAGCTTATTTTGGATAACGCCTCTAAAATAAAACAAATGGGTATAGAGATAATCATCAGATTACCTTTAATTCCTGGTTACAATGATGATGAAAGAAATATTAAAGCTACTGGACGGTTTATGAAATTAAGGGGTCTGGACAGAGTGGACATACTCCCTTACCACCGGTTGGGTGTAAATAAATATAATGCACTTGGCGAGGAATATCCGCTTGCAGAACTACCGTCCTTAGAAAAGGATAACATTAATAAGACAGTCAAAATACTGGAGTCTTATGGATTGAAAGTTAATGTAGCTTAATCTGATCATCACTGACCTCGCTGATTGTCGCAGCCGAGCCTTTTGCCTTGGTGGTGGTAGCGACTTGGCCATGATTGCTGCTTTTTTGGCCTCCGACAAATCAAGTATAACATTAGCGATCTGAAATTTTAGATATGCAGTAGAATGTTGTGTTGGAGATGAATAATACTTATAGGAATTTCTTACATTTGAACATTGGTATCGAGGAGGAATCTTAATGAGTAAAGAAGCACTAATTACCAAAATTATTGACTTTGAGTGGAACATGTTTCAGAAGGTGTCCAATATCGGTGGAAAAGCGTCTTGCCAGGAAGATCCGGAAACTTTTAAGATTATGAGGCATAGCCAAGCGGTAAGCTGGTCTGAGGACACCCTGGAAAGCTATCTGAACGATCTTTTTGAGGCACAGGAAAACAAGAGAAACTTGTTATCAGAAAAATATGCCCGGATGATGAAATTCACCTCTCCGTTGGAATACGCTAATATCGAACGCGTACTCCCATCGTTAGATCCAGAAATTTTTCTGTTGATAGACAAGATTGTTAAAGTAGTTATGGGATGGGAAGAGGAGCTATTCGTTAAGTTTCCGTATATTCTTCGAAAAGGTAGGCCAATTCATAGCAAAGAAGATACTAGGTTTGTAACTTCTGTGGAGACGTATCTTAAGGGAGAGCTTATGACTTATTCTCAAAAAACTTTGAAAGCGTACTATAATAATGTCATAACTCAGCAGTCTGAAAACATCAATGGCTCAGAAATTATCCTTTTTAATACAATAAAACAATACGGGTTTAATTCATTGGAAGAAGCAAATGAAAAACAAAAACCTGATTAGTGTTATTATTGTATTGTGGTTGGTAAGAATTTAGTGAAAATAAGTTTAACATAAAGATACGGGTGTAGGGAGATCAATCTCCCTACACCCGTATCTTTATATTGGGTCACTCTTACTGTCAGTCCTTCTAGTCATTACTTTTTTTAATACATCCCTAGGATGATGGTGATAGCATAAGCTCTGCCAACCCCTGGAATGGTACAAAGGAGAGTAATGGCGCTTTCATAAGAAGCTACCATATTATCAAGTTTTTCATCCAGCGTTGCAATAGACTGTTGGATGAATTCAAGATGGGAGCGAACCATTACTATCCGTTCCTTTTGTTCCTTAGTCATCTGATAACCTTCAATGGATTCAACGACGGTATCTGCTTTCTTTTTTAAGACCTTTGAAGAAGTGATGAACAGTATTCAGGGTCAAAAGAGTCAGACGAAACCAAGTAGTCCGTGATGGAAGAGGCAGATTTGCCAAACATGTCGGAGACGACAGCTTCGTAAGTCTTTGATCGTAGGTATTCTTTCGATGCA
>DASRMG010000244.1:0-2074 GCA_035648035.1 Desulfosporosinus sp.
TGCTTTAGCAAGCGTTTTAACCTCATCATACATTATCGCTCAGGAGTTGTCCAGCATAAAAATATAATTACATTTTAAATACTCAATTGGAAATTTCTGTTTTTTTAGAATATGAGTGGTAAATAAGTTCGTAAATAGTGAGTGTTTTGATTTGCACTTACTGAAGTAATCCTATGGGCAAGGGTTTCAATTATACTGAAGAATTCAAGAAACTCGACATGGAAGCCATTAAGAAAGACCTATATGGACGCTCAGGAAAAGTTCATACAGGACTTCGTGTCTGCATGGAATAAGGTGATGAATGCAGATCGGTTCGACCTTGCCTGAATCGCACCATAAACTGCGGAATGCGCCAAAGAAGCAAACGCAGTTGGAAATTGTATTGTAATAAGCCTCAAGAATACTTTGAGATCCAAATAATTAGGGATTTGTACTTTTTAGTCAGCCCGAAGGTTTGCCTAAAGAAGTTGTGGTAAAACTATTAGTAATTCTCAAAATGATAGTTTGGAAAATAAGGAGGATAAAAAAATGAGTGAAAACAAGACGATGGATAACCTGATGGAGGCATTTGCTGGAGAGTCTCAAGCAAACAGGAAGTATCTTGCTTATTCTAAGAAGGCTGAAAAAGATGGTAAAATTAATGCTGCCAAATTATTCAAGGCTGCGTCAGATGCCGAAACGTTACATGCTCTAAAACATTTTGAAGTAGCAGGAAAAATCGGATCAACGATCGATAACCTTAAGGATGCAGTTGCAGGAGAAACCCACGAGTACAAGGATATGTACCCTGATTTTATTAAAACAGCTGAAGAAGTGGGAAACAAAGCGGCTGTAGCTTCATTTACATTTGCTATGAAAGCAGAAGAAGTTCATGCCAGATTATACAAGGAAGTATTGGAAAGCCTAGACGAAGCGGAAGAAGTATTCTATTATCTCTGCCCTGTCTGTGGCAATATTGAAAAAGCGCGACCTGATAAATGCAGTATCTGTGGTGCTCCGAGGGATAAATTTATCAAATACTAATATTATATGAAGTAGAAGAAGAAATTGAAAAGCTCAAGATATAATAGCTCACAAACACTTTAGGAGGGGTTGTTTTCGCCCCTCTTAAAGTGTTATTTATGTCATTGATTGCTGAGAAAACATTTCCCCAGATATGTAAATGCTCTAATGACATGTTCCCAGATACAGGCAATTAAAGGGATGTACGATAAACATCTAGTGTGGGGTGACAGCAATATGAATTGGAAATATGAAGATGGACGTATATACGGCACAGATGAAAAAGGTGAATTGATGTGTGAAACTACTTTTGTCCGTAAGGGAAATGGAGAGTTAGATATAGATCATACCTATGTAAATGCAATTTTGAGAGGGCAAGGCATGGCTGGTAAGATGATGGTGGTTGTAGCAGAGTATTTAAGGGAAAAAAGCCTAAAGGCCTCGGCTACGTGTTCCTATGCTAATATTTGGTTGAAAAGGCATGAAGAATTGTACCCCGATATCCTTTCCGAGGATATGGATAATCAGGCGGCTGCCTGCAAAATTAACGCGAAACATTAGTGTGACGGGGATTATGCAATCCATAGGGATAGTTCAAACGAAAATATACGTTGATCCTATTGTTTATTATGAGAAAAAGTTCTTTTTGGGACTAGCTCGCCTGATCATCCCATGAGTGGGGAAGGGTGTACCTGTTTAGTAAAGATGAACTGGGGTAGTGTATTAAGGGATTCACTGGGTGAGGTGGAGTCTGTAAAAATGAGGCCAAGGATGTGACCGATTATATACGGGTATAACTAATCAAGAGGTTGCTCAGCACGTACATGGCAAGACTTGATTTTTAAAACTCATCTGAGCGGGATGAAATTAGAACAATTGAATTTTATCTGGAGGTAACGCTATGACAAATTCTCAGTAACTACTCACCACTCCAGGCGAGCGAAATTTTAAAAATAATCTGGACAAACATTTCCGCTTATGTTATTGTAGAGTTATCAAGTAACAGATCGGAAGGAATCTACTATGGACTTTCAAAATCTCACTCGGAAAGATATTATGAAACTGTGTGAAA
>DASRMG010000245.1:0-3663 GCA_035648035.1 Desulfosporosinus sp.
TGGATCGATGTTGACTTTGAAAAGTAATTCCTCTGGAACACTTTCAATGTCCATTCCACCCTCAGTGCTGAACATCAGCATAGGAGAACGAGCTTCCCTTGCTCCGTTCACAACGAACGAACAATAATATTCTTTTTTAATATCCAGTTTTTCCTCGACGAGCACCTGCAGAACTGATGTCCCCATAACAGTTTTAGAGAAAATTTCGGCCGCAGAAGCTGCTGCTTCGTCTGGAGTATTCACTAGCTTAACAATTCCTGCTTTACCACGGCCCCCAGCCTGAACCTGACCTTTAACTGCCACACCCTTGCCAATTTCCTCGGCAATCTGTTTGGCTTCCTCTGGAGTTGAAGCTACGCGGCCTTGCGGTACCGGTAGTCCTGCTTTCCTAAGCCATTCTTTTCCTTGATATTCTAAAAATTTTGCCATACGTTATCACTTCCATAATGAAATTTTCTGCACCTATTCAGGTCGCCTTACGTGTAGTAGTCTTACTCGCGGTGCATTGCATCCCTGTTTCATGCGATTTCCCTGAGCAACCTAATAGTTACTAAATAACAATAAAAAGAGAATTCTCCCCCCTTCCTTCTACTCAGTCATTCGCACTGGGCATTTACCGGGCTTTCAAATACTCCCTGCTTTCCTGAGATTTAGTAGGACCATGGCAGCCTCACGGTAATTATGATCGAGGCAACATAGAATACATGACCTTATTCTATGTTTAACTTTGAAACCGTATTCACTGAACTTTGTTTCAACATGTGAAACGTTGTTTCATTACCTCTATCTAACCCCATTATCAGTCCTATTCCCGAAATAGTCAATAGGGTAAATAGATCAATTTTGTTTTTTAGTAATCTTCCATAGAAAAAGTTAAGGAATGATTTGACCCAACAATACTTCTCTATGAAACACCTATGATTACAGCTTCACTGTCTCTACCGGGACGGGACCAGCGATTCCAATAAACACAAAACGGTCTTTGCCAGTATTGCGCATACCATGAGTTTGTCCCATCTTGGCAAGAATCGCCATTCCTTTTTTGATTGCTACTTCTTGTCCATCACCGGCAAAATAAAGACCTGACTCCCCTTCTAGACATATCCAGATATCGTCTGCATTGGGATGTTTGATGCAGAAATACTTCTTGGCCTGGTTCTAAGCACCACATAGCGCCTAAGTTCTTATCTGTCTGGTAGACCATTACTTTCTGAGGTTCCTTGGCGTCAAACTGAGCCAGTTCTGTGAGCGCAAAGACTCTGTCTTCCATGGTTAGCCCTCCATCCATTTATTCGAGAATCAGCTATGTAGATCTATTAGATTTAAAGCGAATTCCTCTCACTAAAAAAATTGCTCCAGCGTTTAAAATATCAGAACATTGTATTAAGTAAACGCGGAAGCAAAATTATCCACTCCAACTTAGAGGTCGATGATCTTACCTGGGTTAAACCGATTGGTCGGATCAAAACTTAACTTAATCTGTCTAAAAACTTCCATAGCAGCGGGTGTAAACTCCTTATCAAGATACTTCTTCTTGACGAGCCCGATTCCGTGCTCACCACTTATTGTACCCTCAAGATCAAGAGCCATCATACAGAGCGACTCTTCAGCAGCATGGACGGTTTCAGTTTCCTCTTTACTCCGCTGATCGAAAAGAATTAGCGGATGAAGATTTCCGTCACCAGCATGGGCCACAACTCCGATCGTTACACCAAAGTCTTTTGCTACTTTAAGGACACCCTCAATCGCTTTTGGGAAATTACTCCTCGGAACCGTAATGTCATTGACACCATACGATGGTCTAACGCGAGCAACAGATCCGAAAGCACTACGCCTTGAAGTCCAAATTTGATCCACCTCAACTGCGGATTGAGCAACTTTGAATTCTTTTGCAGTTTTTTTAGCGATTTCACCAATCGTCTTGACTTGCCCATCCATATCTTCTGGATATCCGTCAACCTCAATAATGAGAACAGCTCCAGCGTCACGAGGGATCCCGGCATGGGTAAAATCCTCAGTTGTATTGATAAGTAAATTGTCCATCAATTCCAGGGTTGTCGGAATAATACCAGCAGCAACTATATCGGAAACAGTTTGAGAAGCGTCTTCAATTTTGTTGTAAATAGCTAGCATTGTTTTCTTGGCTCTGGGCATCGGTATGATACGGACGAAAACTTTGGTCACCAATCCTAGGGTTCCTTCCGAGCCAACAATGATTCGAGTCAAATCATAACCTGGCTCACTTTGGAAATTACGCCCCCCCGTTTGAATGACTTTGCCATTAGGGAGAACAACCTCTAGACCCAAGATATAATCCCGGGTAACCCCATATTTAAAACATTTCGGTCCACCAGAGCATTCACCAACATTGCCCCCTATTGTTGAGGCCTTATAGGAGGACGGATCCGGAGGAAAATAGAATTTCTTCTTTTCGAGTTCAACTTGAAGATCAAAATTGATCACTCCTGGATCAATGACTGCTACAAAGTTTTCAGCGTCTATTTCATGGATTTTAGTCATTTTAGTAAAACTTATCACCACAGAATTTTCAGCAGGAATGGTTCCACCACTCGCATTCGTACCAGCACCTCGGGGAACAAGTTTGATATTTTCCACGTTCATCAATTTGACGATTTCAACTACTTGTTCCGTTGTTTGAGGAGAAACGACTCCTAACGCTTGACCCTCTAATAACGTGCCGTCATAACCATAGGAGAACAGGCCAACTTTGTCCGTAACCACGTTTTTCTCCCCAACAATTTCCTTCAACCGCTTAATAACTGTTTTGGATAACATGTTCAGCCCTCCTTCTTCTTAAGCCTGCAGGCTAACCCCAGGGTTGAGAATCCCTTTAGGGTCAAATCGGTGACGCAGTTCACTAAGCAAGCTTGTGGTTTCATTCCACGTTTCTGCATCATTGTAAACTTCCGCTTTCAGCTTATGACCCAAGAGGCCCCTCACATTACCACCTAAGGACATCGCCAGTATATTTACTTTCGTTGCTAAAGCGCGCTTATCGGTTCCTTCCGGCAGATCCAGACAGACAAATCCGAGAAGTCCTTCCACAATTACGCCTGGATAAGCCCCTAGATCTCCCGTAAGCGCTTCGAGCTGAGCCAAGGCTTGAGGCATTTTCATCGGGCCGACCACAAACTCCAGGGTTTGCTCCGGTTTTGCATTGAGGTCAGCTCGAACTTTAAGCCAACCATTGATCACTTGATCATACTCAACCTCGTCCTCAATGATCTTGACATCAGAGCCTCCACCCAAGCTAAGAACTGCAGCAACTTCATTAGCAATGTTTTTACCCGACTCTTTAAATCCCTGCAAATCAATGATCACAAGTTGCCCTTTCGTTCCAGGTTTTGCATCTTTCGCAAGGGATGCATTGATTAGATTCATCCGGGTCGGTAGCACATCCCGCTTTATCAGGGTATTGAAGGTTGCATTCGCCTTATGCATGGATTCGAACGTTCCAATCACAGCTTTTTTAGCTTCCGGTGCAGGTAAGAGCTTCACCAAAAGTTTGGTAAAAATCCCAAATGTTCCTTGGCTTCCGACAGCGAAGTGGATGAAATCTAAACCGGAAACATTCTTAATACATTTATTTCCTATATCCAGAATTTCCCCTGTCGGAAGAACCATTTCAAATCCCAAAAGGAA
>DASRMG010000246.1:0-4810 GCA_035648035.1 Desulfosporosinus sp.
CCGATAAGCACTACACCAGCCAGAAGACGATCCTGGCCCATGAGGCAGCATTCTTCTTTCTCGGAGGGTACCCCAAAGAAATCGTGTATGATCAGGATAAACTGATGCTGACCGATGAGAACTTGGGCGAGCTGATCCTGACTCAAGCTTTCCAGGCTTACCAAAAAGACCGGGGTTTTAACTTCCGATTTTGCCGGAAGTCAGATCCGGAAAGCAAAGGCAAGATCGAGAACGTGGTGAAATACGTGAAGTACAATTTTTTGCGGGGCAGGAAATATTTTGACCAGCACACTCTCAACAAGGAAGGTACAGCCTGGCTGCACCGGACGGCTAATGCCAAGGTACATTCTACTACCCATAAAAGGCCGGTACTGGAATATGCTATTGAGAAAACCTATTTATTACCCTTAAAACCTTCTTTTATGACAGAGCCCGTTCGACAAGAATATTCGGTAAAGAAGACCAACGTAATTAATTATCAGGGCAGCGAATACTCCGTTCCTGCCGGAACCTTTCGTCCGCCCCATACCATAGTCTATGTGGAGCGTAGCGGTGAGGAGATCATTATATACAATAGCTCTTCACAGGAAATTGCCCGGCAAACGGTGAGCCTCCTCAAGGGGTCACAGGTACGCAATAACAACCATTTCCGGGACCACGATCAGCCCGTCCGCGAACTGGTCGTTAAAACGGCAGACCTGTTTACAAACCCCAAAATAGCTGCTGACTATTTGGGCGAAGTCTGGCAAAGTCATCGCCGGTACGCCAGGGATCAGATTACTCAGATTGCCAGGGTATGTGCCAAATACTCCCCGCAGGAACTGGACGAGGCACTTACCTACTGCTGTAACGAGAAGCTCTATAACGCCAGCGATTTTGAACCCGTCCTGCTCAGCCTTGCCGGCAAGCAGGTCAGCACTCCGGCAAAGGCTCAGCGAGAAACTCCTTCCCCCGTTAAGCGGCATCGGATCATCCCGCAGACCAGCAACATGGAAGACTACAAACATATCCTTGAATAACTATGGAAACAAAATCAGAACAAGTACAATCGATGGCCCGCCAGCTGAAACTGGCCAGCATGGTCAGCGGATTGGACGACCTGCTTACACAGGCTAAGGATGGACAAACCAGTTACCTGGATTTTGCTTTTAACCTGTTGAATACCGAGGTAACTTACCGCAACCATCAAAACTTCCTCAAACGCCAGAAGTCGGCCAAATTACCCCTGGTTCACGACCTGATCAACTGGAAGGATAACCCCGATTGCGGGATATCCCTTCATCAGGTAGCTCAACTGCAGGAATGCCTGTGGTTGGAACAAAATTTTAATCTCATGATGCTGGGGCCCAGCGGAACAGGAAAAACTTTTCTGGCCGCCGGGCTGTGTCATGAAGCGCTCCGAAAAGGTTACAAAGCCTGTTTCAGAACCATGGATCAACTGAATTATCTCCTGAAAATGAAGGACATCACCCGCTCAGCCGGACTCGAATATGCTCTTCTTTTGAAAACCAACTTGCTGGTAGTGGATGATATCATGATGTTTCCATTGGAGAAAAAACAAGCTGTCGGCTTGTTTAATTTGGTTGATCATTTGCACCAGCGAGCCTCAATGATCATCACCACCAACAAGAGCCCAGATGAGTGGGTGAAATTGCTGGATGATGAGGTTCTGGCTACTGCCATACTGGATAGGCTCCTGTTTAAGTGCGAAATCATCAGGTTATCCGGTAAATCTTATCGGATGGATCATCGTCAAACATATTTTTCTTAAATTTGTCTGACGGTTGATTTTTTGACCGTGTTCTTTTACAGTTCGGGAATTAACTATGCAAATTTGCATACATTCTTATTTCCCATTTTTGAGCATTTGTAGTTCCTGCTTACAGTTGCTTTTAATGATTTCTTCATATCGTCACTTTTTGAATTGATATTTAATAAACAAAACCACATTTTGGAGAGAATTTTTATACTTCATAACTAACTCTTTCGATTTCTTGAATTAAACCATCCAAAAACTCTGTAAAATCAGTCCTTGCTTTCCTAATTCGTTGGATCATAAGCCATGCAGTATCTTTTGTAACGTTAATCTCATTTGCAAGCTCTCTAGAACTAATTTCCTTTTGGCTACCTGTTATTAGCAAAATTGCTTTAAACCATTTTTGCAAATCAAGTTTTGTGTTTCCTAAAAAAGTCCCAACAGTAACACTATAAGATGTATTGCAGGTGTTGCAATGATACCTTTTTTGGGTTTTACTAGAAGTTTGTTTTTTTGATTTACAGTATGGACAAGTAGGCAATCCTCTCCATCTGACTTCTTCTAGAAGAATTATACAATCTTTTTGACTCGGAAAGCATTTGTAAAGTTGATCTAGATTCATAATATTACTACCAATAGATATGGCAAAAGTATGTTGATTAAATAGAAAAAACAAGCAAACAGTCAAAATGTTATCAACAATTACACTACCAATATCTATGACATATTTATTGTGTTGTTAGGTCCTATGTTTCTACAAACATAGGATCTAGCTAGCAAATAAAGGTGTATGTGTTTTAAGAACAATTTGCTGGTGATAAAAAAAGTAACGAAAGACTAATTTTGAGAAATAAGCTCTTTTGGTATATGGTTTAAACTTAGTACATTCCAGGTATTGTCCATGACCTGGCTTTTGAATGCATCAGTAATCTTCAAATATTTTTTCAAATCTTTCTCCTTTTTTGGTGCTCCCATATCCTGTAACGCTTTTATGTTTACACCAAGCATTATGCTATTGGTAATAAAGGTTTTTCTGGCTGTATGAAAAGTAATAGATTCATGGAGAGGCAGAGATACCTCTGTTGTCTCACTGCCTATAATGTGTATTCCTGCGATTCCGGACACCTAATCCTACTTTAACCGGACACTCATTCCTGACTTAATCGGACACCTTGTCCTGCTCAAAACGGACACACTGTCTTGTGTAAAGCGGACAGCTCTTTCATCTCTGTTTTTCGCATAAATATTTCCTCTAATTTAGTCGTTTTTATATGTTTCTCGCATTGATTTTTCAGTTTTAAGTTCTATTCGATGGGAACTATGAACAACCCTATCGAGGATTGCATCAGCCAATGTGTCCTCCTTAATAAATGAATGCCATTGATTCACTGGTAATTGAGATGTTATTATGGTTGATCTTTTCCCGTGTCTGTCTTCGATTATTTCCAGAAGCATTAATCTTTGATGTCCATCCAGGGGTTTGAGTCCAAAATCATCCAGGATCAACAGGTCCATTTTTTCGATCTTGCTGATCTCTTTGACATAGCTTCCGTCAGCCTTGACTATTTTTAATTCATCAAACAACTTGATGCAGTTACGGTACAGTACTTTGTATCCGTGCTGACACCCTTGATGACCGAGTGCCGAGGCTATCCAACTTTTTCCGGAACCTGTGGAACCAACAATTATAATATTCTGGTTTTTGGTAATCCAGTCACATGTAGAAAGTCTCATTACAATAATCGGTTATTTAGTACATAGACATAAAGATCCTGCCAATGCCAAAGCTATTATTTTTATGGATACCTATACCGATGGAAGTCCAAATGGGGGCACTGGTAAAGGTTTATTGACCAAAGGTATAGGTAAAGTTCGAGAAGCTGCATTTCAAGATGGTAAATTCTTCTCGGCAAGCGATAAATTTGCATTCTCAAGGATTAAATACGGTACTCGGTTACTAACAATCGATGATGTGCCAAAGAACTTTGATTTTGAGAAAATAT
Source organism: Desulfosporosinus sp. (assembly GCA_035648035.1). Taxonomy (GTDB): domain Bacteria; phylum Bacillota; class Desulfitobacteriia; order Desulfitobacteriales; family Desulfitobacteriaceae; genus Desulfosporosinus. The sequence goes on from DASRMG010000246.1 coordinate 3,760, forward strand.
TTCCCCTCATTACAGAGAGGGCAGTAGTAGAAAGGAAATATGAAAATTCATATGAAATTCCATTTGAGGAAAGCCCTAAAGTCATAATAACTACTAATTACGTTGTAGAAGGAACAAGTAGTAGTCATAAACGACGCAAGGTAGAATTCATTCTGTCAGAGACTTACAATGCTGACTATTCTCCTGAAGATAAATTTGGGCATTTACTTTATATTGAATGGGATGATCAAGAATGGCTGAAATTCTATCTGTTTATAACTCACTGTGTTCAAGAATTCCTTAAAAAAGGTATAGTAGAACCGATGTTTAACATAGCGATTAGAAAACTCAAAATGGAAGCAACTTCACAGTTCATTGAATTTGCACAAGATATTGAGTTTGGAGTAAAGCTAAATAAGAGAACAATGTATGAAAGTTTCTACACCAGGTTCCCTTATCATCACAGTATAGAATTAACCACTTTCAGAAACTGGTTAAAATATGTTGCTGATGCTTATGGTTTTACTTTTACGGAATCACATTCCGGTAATGACAATTTCTTCGAGTTCAGCTAAGTTTTTTGGTATTTTCAACTAATCTAGGCCCCCAAGTGTACTGTTAAGCATATTGGGGGCCTTTTTTATAACATATTGGATATCATATATATTGGGAAGAAGGGAAGCACTTTTCCTAAAACTTAAACGCTGGACCCCTCAAAACATACATATACAGTATAATTAATAACCACTATTAAAATAGTTTTACCAAAACAGCTTCCCAAAGTCCCTGATTATCTGTCCTGTACGGTAAGAAGGGAAGCACTTTGGCCACAATAATCCATGAGCTTACTGCCTATTTCTCCTCTATCCACCCTTCCCATCAATTTCCTTTATACTGTAGGAGGAAGCACATGTAGTACATAAATAGCGTTCTGACAATATATGCCTGGGGCGGTTCACAGAAAACCAAATGTACATATTGTTACAGTTCTTGTGGGTATAAGCAAAAGACTTTTCAGTATATAGAAGCAATGCGATACTTGTACCCTATATAATATATGCCCGGGCACGTT